>NZ_JBNMHC010000054.1:0-9002 GCF_050872565.1 Butyricicoccus sp.
AACTTGTCCTTTCGAGGCCAAATTACTGACCGGTTCGGGCTTTTGCGCCGGATTTATGATGTGTTGCATTATTGCGCAGTTTTTTGTTCAAAATCTATCGGTATATATCGCTTGCTTCCCGTATTTCCTATAGGCTCATATCTACAATCTATGATTCAAGAACGGCTGGATATGCGGCTGTGAATCTGACTCGGCTGAGTCAGATCTGAAGTTCGTCAATGCATGATTTTTGTATTTTTAAATTAGTCTGCCAAAAATCACGTCTTGACATCTGCGTCTATGGCATTTGAATCTCCGGTTCGTCAATTTCCGCCATTTCCACAACCGCCTTGTACGATTTTTGCCATACAACTGGATGCTGCCCTAAAATATACATAAAAATGTTCCAGCTCTGTACAGCTCCATGATAAATCTCCACACTTTTTTGTTACTTTTCAACTACATTTTGATATAAATATAACATATTCATTCTTTGTATTTTGCTATCGTATGTTCCAGCATATATTTTTTTACGAACGTGCACAATATACGTTATATCTGCGGAAAAATTTTTGTCAGATTTTCGTTTTCTTTTATCCTTTACGCAAAATATTTGATAGCTTCCTAAGTGATTTTTACAATTTTGTTACGGTTAAAATCATACAAGTAGCTTGCGTTCACGCGCACGCGGTGATATAATAAACAAAATCTAAATTCACAGTGTTTTTCATCCCTGTAAAAAAACACGCGTGCAACGGGAGGGAATAATTATGGAAAAGTCTGATGTAACCAGCATGAGAAAATCCAAAAGTCATGAAGGCGGTATAGCAGAACTTCTTAATTTTAAGCAGAAAAACAAGGATATGAACGAGTTTATCAAAGTGCCTATGTCGGAGAAATTGGCATATTGCTTTGGCGATCCGGCACTGACGCTCATATACACAATCACAACTACCCTTCTCACCTACTTTTACACGAACGTTGTAGGCATTTCTGTCGGTGCGGTTGGTATGATTTTGCTGCTGTCGCGTGTTTTTGATGGATTCTCCGATGTCCTGATGGGTACGATTATTGACCGCACGCACTCCAAATATGGTAAGGCTCGTATCTGGATTTTGAGATTGGCACTACCTTACGCAGCAGCGGCCGTTCTCCTGTTTACCATGCCGCCGTTTGGCAACACCGGCAAGATTATCTATGCATTTTTGACATACAATCTGATGAACACCGTTGTATACACGGCAATCAGCCAGCCATTTCATTCGCTGGGATCGCTGATGAGCCGTGACCGCACGGAGCGAGACACCATTTGCAATATCCGCATGTTGCTTTCTATCACAGCAAGCATGATTGTAACGGCATTTACCCTGCCGCTCATCAATAAAGTTGCCGACATGACACATAATCCGCAGATTGCTTGGGTTATTGTAACCGCTGCATATGCGCTGTGCTCGGTATTTATCTTGCTCAACACGTATGCAACCTGTACGGAACGTGTCAAGTCGGATGAAGTACAGAAAGAAGACATTCCGTTCAAAATTGCATTCAAAGCTACCATTACAAATAAGTATTTTCTGATTGCGTTGGGTCTGATGCTGTTCTACACGGCATATCAGATTATCATTGGTACGGACCTGACATATTATTGCCAGTATGTTCTTGGTGATGTAAACTTAGTTATGCCGCTGTCTGCCGCTGAAAAGATTTGCACGATTGTCGGCATTGCCCTGCTGCCGAAGCTGCTGCCGAAATACGGTAAGCGCAACTTGATTTGTGCCGGCTGTCTGCTGGGCATCGCCGGTCAGCTGCTGTTCCTTGCGAATATTACTAGCGTACCGCTCGGTATCGTGACCTGTATGATGCGCGGATTTGGTATTGCACCGTTCTATGGCGTACAGTATTCGCTGCCGAGTGACGCGATTGAGTATGGTCACTGGAAAAACGGCATCCGTGTAGAAGGCTTGATGTTCTCGTCTATGAGCATGGGTCAAAAGGCCGGTTCCGGTATTACTTCCGCTGTTATGAGTGCTATCCTGTCTATGGCGGCATTTAACGGATTGAAGGCAACTGCTGCTGAACAGACCGCTGCAGCGATTAGCGCGATTAAGGCATTCTATCTGTATGTTCCGATTGCACTGTGGGTAATTATGTTCGCCATCGCAGCTTGCTACAGCTTGGATAAAGTATACGGCAAGATGATGAAGGAACTCATTGCACGTGAAGGTAAAAACGTGGATGCGTTGGAATAAATAATTGATATGTGTGTGAAACCCCGTCACAGAAGCGCTTCTGTGACGGGGTTTTCTGGTTATTCTTGTACATGTTTATTGTCTAGCTCAGAATGATAATATGCTAGGATTTCTCCTAACATATCATCATTTTTTGTACGCCGCATACACGCCGCGGCGCGTAAAATCATTTGTCTGCTCAAAATATGCTTCCGGCAGTGACTCAACGAACTGTTCTGCTTTCGCCGATGTCGGCAGAATGCCGTTCTCCTGACACCAAGACAGCGCGCAGTCATACGCGCCAGCCTTCTTATTCTTTCGGATTTTTGCAACACGGCGTGAGATTGCTTCTTTTTTCGGTGCGAGCAGCATTGCCAACTCCCCAATTGTCATCTTGTCATCCAGTCTCAAATGATTATCAGAGAATACAATCGCATGTTCTTTCGCCAATTCTACCAGCTTTTCAAACAGCGGATCATCCCGGCCGACATCTGCAAACGGACTTTCTTCCATGAGATCTCGAACACTGACAACCTGATAGCCATATTCTTGCAGGATTTTTAATTGTTCTCCCAATGCAAACGCTACCGGTGTACGTTTTGCCATGTTGTAGCCATCTTTTTGGAAAATAATCTGTCCACAGAAAAAGTCCGGATCTTTTTCCAAAGCATGGCGAATTGGGTCAATCATCGCCTGTACTTCTGCTTGCAATGCTTGCTCTGGATCTGTATGAGTGGACGGCAGCCAGCCTGCGCCATCAAAAGAAGCTGCCATATACTGGTAATTCATAGCATCATATGCGTCATAACTCGTAAATCCATCTGGCATCTTATCGACATAATGCGGTGGACGGGAAAGAATCATCGTATAATTGTATCTGTCCTTCATGAGTTGATGCAGGCGGTTTAAGTCTGTGACAGCCTCATCTAAGCCGTGAAAATGCTCGCGTGCGCCATATACAAATGGCTTCTTGCCAAAAATCAGATGTCTATAGCTGTGATTGGTAATTTCATGGCCTTCATCCAAAATACGTCGAATCAGTCGGTCATTGTGTTCTGCACCGCCCTTGTCATCGCAGTGAATATCTGGATAATGGTCAAATTTGATACCGCCCCATGCGGCACTTCCGAGTTTTCCGGCTTCATCTGGATAATTGGCACTAGTGTCGCCAATAACATCAAAACTGCCCTTGGCACCGTATTCTTTCATCGTATCCAGCAAAACATCAGTCAATGTTTTGCCATCAAACCGATCCGGTGATGCTGGCATTCCCATTGGACCGTCATCAAAGGTCATAGCACAGATTCTCTTTGTCGTCTGGATGCGTTCAATGCGGCGTGTGTATCCTACATAATGTTTTTCTGCTGGTGTAATAAACTTTTTAACGATTCGTTTTCCCTTTTTGCCAAGTTTTACAATCAATGACATGATCGGATTCCTTTCCTCTGATACAATCTTCTGCAAAGCATTTCGCAGCAAATAATACCCATTTGCCATATGCGGCTATCCCTGCGTTTGTTCTTTTTCGTTTTTGCAATTGACTTTTTGCCACACAGATAGAGCGTCCGCGTTTCCCCTGTACTTCAGCGGCACCACGCAGTAACGCTTGACGGACAGACAGCAAATCCAATGCATCAACCTCTACGGTCACGATACCATTTCCAATTTCTTCAGGAATATGTGCATCACTTCCGGCTGTTACAGGCTTTTTCCATTGTTTCGCCAGTTCTAATGCCATCGCATTTGCGCGTTTATTTTTTCTGTCAGCTCGTCCGTTCCAAATTTCCACACCGTCTAGTTGCTCTATCACATTGTCCAGCCGATGTATATCCAGACTATGCTCAAACGGATGTGCAATGACAGCCAAGCCGCCCTGTGTGTGAATCATATGTACAGCTTCATCAAATTGACTGGTAGAGATTTGTTCTGTGATAAAAAGCCCCAATACATGACCGCGTTCTGTAGATACTTCTATGCCCGGAATGATTAGAAAATCATCATACTGCGGGACGGTTTCCAACGCTGCATCATGGTCACAGACTGCAATCCCCTGTAACCCACGCTGCCGTGCCTGTGCTACAATGTCCGGAATTGACATGCATCCATCTACAGAACGTTGCGAGTGAATATGTAAGTCTAACCGAATTGTCATACAGATCCCTCTTTTTTATCGTTGAAATAAGCTCTGCTTGAGATATGTGCGGAAAACCCGATTATCTCCTTTGCCATGCAAGGCTTCTTTCGCTGTAAAGCAATCACCGATTCCTCGCAGTGCTGTACCAACTTGACCAGATTTCAAATAATGTAAGATAGCAACCGTGTCATTGAGGAAAAAGCGCATCCGAACGCCAATTTTATAATCCTTCGGTGTGTATGGCACAGCTTCTCCGGACGCTGCTCGCGCGTATTGTGCGACAAACGGACTTTCTGTTGCTTCTGTCATCGGAAAGCTTCCCCAGATACGCGGATTGACTTCCAACACACAATGATCTTTAAACTCTACCATACCGAATCCAACAAAGCCAAACGAGTGAAAGAGCTGATAAGCTTGTCGAATCATTGTCTCATCATAAAAACTCTCGCAGCAAGTAGATGGTCCGCCGGTAATCGGATATTCTCGAATTCTCCGATGGCACAACGCACAGATGAGATTTCCCTCTTTGTCGAGCAGCAGACTGACGCCTGCTCCAGCGCCTTCAATTTTCTGCTGTACAAGCGGCTGGGAATCATATTGACGCATCTTCGTCATAATGGCATGATATTCTTCGGTATTATGTGCAACAGCATAGCGGTCTGCCGCTTTCAGGCCGAATTTTTCGCCGCAATGCGGTTTGATAACGACTGGAAAATCATCTGGCTGATTATCCTTATATTGTTTCGGAACTGGTATTCCCAATTTTTCTGCGCGTTCATGAACAATTTCTTTATCGTTCAATTGGTCTAACACAGATTGCGATGCCACCAAAAAATCTGCGATGCTCGAAAACTCTTCGCGCTGTGCTGCAACCAGATTTAATGTTACCGCACCAACACAAAACAATATTGGTCTTTCATAGTCTTGCAGAACGGAAATCAATCGTTTTTTGTATTCTGTATCCGTTACATGACCGTCAATCCACCGAAATTCTGCACAATGCTTGGAAACTGAGACTGGCGGCGCTGTCTGTACGTCTTCTCGCGTCTGCGTGACAACTACATGATACCCTGCACGGCTCAGTGCACGCACAGCAGCGATTGACATGCGATATTTTCCATCTGTTACAATTGCTGTTTTCATCTATTTATTTCTACCCTTTGCGTGCTAAAAATTGATATATTTTATTATAAACGCCTGCGCATGTTTTTGCAATATCTTGCGTTCTCTATTTTGCATTTAGAATCTTTGTGTCCATTTTTAAGAACTTCGTAAGAAATTTTTAAAAATATCACAAACCATTTGCTTTATCATCAATGTATCAAATAAATTTCTGGAGGCGACGATACGATGATCGATATGATTTTCTCTTTATGTTCTTATTATTTCATCGGTTTGCCGATATATCTTTTCTGTGGCTGGTTGTTATATCGTCGCTATAGAAAACGTCAATCATGTTCCAAAGGTTTTTTCGTCGGTTGGCAGATTTTTGCGCTCTTATTATCTATGATGTTTTCTGTCACCGGAACTGGCGGTATTGATAATGTTGTATACAATATGCAAACTAGCGGCCACTTGATTCAGTCCTTTGATCTCAATGTTATCCCATTTACCAATACAGATTTGACTGGCTTGGTATTAAATATCATTTTATTTGTACCATTTGGCATTATGCTGCCGATCTTGTGGCGTCCATGCAGCGGAATATTTGTCGTGCAGACAGGATTTTTTCTTTCAGCAGCAATTGAACTCTCTCAGCTATTTAACATGAGATCGACTGACATCAATGACTTGATAACCAATACATTGGGTGCATGTCTCGGATATGTAATATACAAACAGATCTTTCATCGCATAACATGGTTTCAAGCAGACGATCCGCATAACAAACAGACCATATCGTGTTGTATCATTCTGATTGTTGCCGTTTACATGTGTATTGCGTCCCCTATTTCTAATCCAATATAGATATAACAAAAAATCCGAGAGTTTGATATACTCTCGGATTTTTTGTTATGATTTGTATGTTTCAAATAACTGTTTCAACTGGTCGCTGATGCGCTGCAATTGCTGAGCGCGAACGCCAAACAAGCGTACAATGAGATTATTTGGGTCTAATGCCGTGACACCGCCATCACAATCATTCGCATCAATCAGCTTCCAAATTTCCTCTTGCAGCTGTGTATCGACGCCAAACAGCAACAGATTTGCCATATGTGTATAGCCTTCATACATACCAATAGATTCCATCGTCATTTTTTCCGGTTCATATCGGGTATTATCCCGGTAAATTAGCGTACCGGCACGATATACCATGATTTTAGAAGAAAATCTTCGGTAGGCAAATCGTTCTCCATATGCTGTGCGGCCGCAAGACAAAATGTCCTGAAAGAATAAATGGGAGGATTCATCAGACAATTGTATGTCAATCGTGCTGTCAAAAGCACTGTGTGCAAACGGAATTACCGGCTGCGGCGCATAATACAATGTTGCGTTATGTTCCACATCCAGATGGATATGCCGTTGTGCGCAGCCATCATCCATTTTATGAATCTTGTCATACGATTGCGATAAGACTTCTAATTCTGCATTTTCCCCTACTTGATACGAAAATTCTTGTCGGTCTCCGCGCATGATGCCTGCGGAAGCGCAAACAGGAATAATCTGCGCGCCGCCGTTCGGCTTTGGAAATGGGTGCATCAGCTTATACGGTGCAGTAAAAGAAACATCCGTCAAAATTGTCTTTCCATCACGATATTCTGCTTGAACAGCCAGTTGAGATGTTTTGCCAAATTGATTGCGTTCCATTATAATCCTTCCAGTAAGACATTCTTTTTGATCCAAGCAATAACCTGATCAACATTTTCGCCGCTCCGGATGTTGGTAAACAAAAATGGACGCTCTCCGCGCATCTTTTTCGAGTCTCGCTCCATGACTTCCAGGCTGGCACCGACATAAGGAGCTAAATCAATCTTGTTGATGATGAGCAAGTCAGAGCGTGTAATGCCAGGACCACCCTTGCGCGGAATTTTATCGCCTTCTGCCACATCAATGACAAAAATCGTCGCATCGACAAGCTCCGGACTAAATGTCGCAGACAGATTATCGCCGCCGCTCTCAATAAACAGCAACTCAATGTCCGGGAATCGCTCCATCATGTCATCAACTGCTTCCAAGTTCATCGAGGCATCTTCTCGAATTGCTGTGTGCGGGCAGCCGCCGGTTTCCACACCGATAATGCGTTCAATCGGCAAGACACTATTTTTTGCCAGAAATTCGGCATCTTCTTTGGTGTAAATATCATTGGTAATAACACCAATGCTGTAATCCTTTGCCATACGGCGCGAAAGTGCTTCAATCAGAGCAGTTTTACCGGAACCGACCGGACCCGCAACGCCAATTTTCACATAAGACATGTTCCATGCTTCCTTTCTCAAATTAGGACATATATAAACGAGAATATAATTTTTCGTGTTGAATGCCGCGTAAATCAAATCCTGGTGCGGACAGGCACAAATCGTCTTCCGTCCATGTCAGAACATCACGGAGAATTTCTTCTAATGTATCATAACAGCTGCTCAGCAAATATTGACCGGCGCTCTGACTCAGCGGAATCGTCTTTACGCAGTTTGTTATCATCACAGAGGTCTGCGCGTATAGATAATGTGCCAAAATTTCTTGCTCTTCCAACTGTAAAGCGGCGCAGAACACACCGTAAATACAGCAGTGTGTCATAGGCTTTCCTTTTCTGGCAGCAATATAATCAGAAAAAACAGGCAGGATTTCCGGCAGTTTTAGTTTTTCAATGGTTTTGGCAAAGCGTGAACCCATTTTGCGTGACGCTTCTCGCTGTTCCATTGGCAAACGAGAAGCCGCCAGCAATGTTTCCAGTCGCATCAGCCCGTCTATATCCTGCTTTGCCGCGTATTCATAGGACAATCGAACCGTCAGCACATCGGTATACGCCAAATTCCAGCGCAGTTTGTTTTCTATGTATTGTGCCGCCGTTGCTTCGTCATGTACAATATCCTTTTGAATATACGTTTCCAATCCCATGGAATGCGAATATCCGCCGATAGGAAACAGAGCATCATTCACCTGAAGCAAATAAAACTGTGTTTTGTTCATGATAACACCTTAGTGATGATGGTTGTTGATGGACGAAGACAGCGCCTTGTCAAAATCAAACTGAATCTGTATTTTTTCGACAGAAACGCCATGAATATGGCTCAATTTTTCCATCATCGGTTCGTGATACGGAATATAAAAGGTGAAATCGTCTTCTCCGCGAAACATCGTCGTGTGGGTGTTGCCGACTTCATAGCACAGCTTTGCAATCTGCTGCGGATGATCTTCTCGAACCTTGGCGCGAATGGCATCGCAGGCCGGAATATTGACAGCAACAATGGTCGTTTCATCCTGATAAATGACATCATCCTGACGCAGACCGCGTGTTAAGATCGAATCGTCCATTCGGATGCCGATTTCTCTTCCGTCTTTGGTTGTCAGTCTGTGAATTTTCTTATATGCATCATGCCACGGGATGTCTACCGTCACAATTTCTTTTCCGGCAGTATCCATATCTTGCAGTTTTCCTAAAATATGCTCACACAACATAAAAATTCCATTCCTCACTCTGAATCTAAAAGTATGGTGGCAGT
>NZ_JBNMHC010000055.1:0-8886 GCF_050872565.1 Butyricicoccus sp.
ACCCATGTTCCACTTAAAGTCAAAGCCCAGACCGCCGTTTTCCGGATCGCCGGTAACCATCGGCCAGGCCGTAGATTCCTCAGCAATCATCACCGTGCCCGGCTTGCGCTGATGCACAATCGAGTTGAGATGACGGAAGAATTCAATCGCTTCCAGATTCTTATTTTCACCGTATTGGTTTGCTACCCACTGACCATCCTGCTTGCCGTAATCCAGATACAGCATGGATGCTACCGCATCAATGCGCAGGCCGTCTACATGGTATTCGGTCAGCCAATACAGCGCATTGGCAATCAAGAAGTTCTTGACTTCGTTTCTGCCATAGTCAAAGATCTTGGTGCCCCAGTCCGGATGCTCGCCCTTCTTCGGGTCTGCATACTCATACAGCGGCTTGCCGTCAAAGTTAGCCAGACCGTGCTCATCGCGCGGGAAATGTGCCGGAACCCAGTCCAAAATAACGCCAATCTTGTGCTTATGCAGATAGTTAATAAAATACATAAAGTCCTTTGGCGTGCCGTAGCGGGAAGTCGGCGCATAATATCCTGTTACCTGATAGCCCCAAGAGCCGTCAAACGGATGCTCTGCCACACCGATCAGCTCGACATGGGTATATCCCATCTCCTTGAGATATTTGGTCAGTTCCGGAGCCAGCTCTCGGAAGTTGTAATATCCCGGATCATCTTCATTTTCTGGTGCGTGCTTTTTCCAAGAGCCCGGATGCATCTCATAGATAGCCATCGGCTCCTTTTTGAAGTTGGACTGTGTGCGCGTATCAATCCAGCGATTGTCCGACCACTTAAAGCCTTCAATCGAAGCGACCTTGGACGCTGTGCCCGGACGCAACTCTGCACTGAATCCATACGGATCACTCTTGAGAATCGTATTGCCATCCTGACCGGTGACAGCGTATTTATACAGTGCGCCTTCCTTCATATTCGGTACAAACAACTCGTAAATGCCGAGCGGATCAAGACGAGTCATCGGGTTTGCTTCGCGATCCCAGCCGTTAAAATCACCGACCAAACATACGCGTTTCGCATCCGGTGCCCAAACGGCAAAATATACGCCCTTCTTGCCTTTTTTCATAGCCGTATGTGCGCCCATCTTTTTGTAAATTTCATAATGTACGCCCTGACCAAACAAATACTGATCAAATTCCGTAATAAACGGCTGTGCTTCCGGTTTCTTTGCAGTCTTCGGGGTACGAGGTCTGACTGTTTTTTTCTCCATCATGTTTCTCTCCTTTTCCCAACATCGCCGCAGCCTTTTCCATTTCACTATTTTTCCTATTCTGCGGCGGTTTGGAAGGTTACTATACTTAGTATAATATAATTCTTCGGATTTGTAAATTATAAACAAAGAATTTTCCCCAAAAACACGGAAAATCATTCAAATTTTCTCCACAATTTTCGAGTATTTGTATAATATTTCGCCACGCAAATTGAGGGCTTTTCTTTTTGTACTTTTTGCGGTATGCTAGAGAAGAAAGAAAAATCACTGATATGTATATAACGAGGTATCTATTATGGACACAACCTATTCGTATCTGCACCGCGTGCAGTACTATGAAACCGACGGAATGCGCATCGTACACCACGCCAACTACATCCACTGGATGGAAGAAGCACGCATTTCCTACATGGAAGATGCTGGTTACGGCTATGACCGCATGGAGGCAGACGGCATCGCGATCCCTGTTTTGGGCATCGACTGTCAGTACAAATCTATGATGCGTTTCGGTCAGACCTGCCGCGTTGTCGTGCGCGTCACCAAGCTCACGCCGGTACGCATGTCGCTCTCGTATGAATTTCATGATGCTGAGACCGATGAGCTGTGCGGCACCGCTACTTCCGATCACTGCTTTATTGGAAAGACCGGCAGACCGGTTTCCCTGAAAAAATATCTGCCTGACGTTTTCGATTTATACAGCAAACTGGTCTGGAAGCCGGAAGAAATCCTATAATTCTAATCAAAAAAAGATTCTGTATGCTTTCTCTATCATACAGAATCTTTTCCTTTAATTTGCTTTGACGCGAATCCCTTGCTGCTTACAGTATTGCCAAGCATAGCTTTTAGGAGAGGCAATTACTGTCAGCTTTCCATTGCCAAACAGCTTTTTCTCTTGTTCTCCAAACGCTCGATCTCCAATTTCCCGCACAGAGCTTGGAATGCGAATGGTGTGCAGATGCTCACAGCGATCAAATGCCTGCGCTCCAATTCGCCGCGTTCCCTCCGGAATCACCAGATGTTCCAATCCCGTGCAGCCGTAAAAGGCACGTTCACGAATCTCTGTCAATCGAAACGGCAAATCGAACTGTTTGAGTCCCGTACAGCCGGAGAAACAGTCCTCCGGAATAATGGCTAGTTTCAGAGAAACCTGCACAAATCGCAGATTTTTACAATGCATAAATACACCAGTGCCGAGCCGAATACAGGAATCCGGCATCACGATTTTTTCCAATCCACTGCTGCTGAACGCCCGTTCTCCTATCGCGCGCACATGCTGTGGTAAGACGACCTGTCCCAGCTGCTGGCAGTTGATGCACAACTTTTCCGGCAGTTCGGTCAGCGAATCCGGCAAATTCAAGGACACCAACGAGGTGCAGCTGGCAAAAACACTGCTGCCCAGCGTATGCACTGTATCCGGCAGCTGACAGCGTACCAATTTGCTGCATCCGGAAAATGCATTTTCTTCGATCTCTGTCAATCCGCTGCCGCAGCGCACCTCATTGAGGCTCGTGCACTGGGCAAACGCGCCCGCGCCGATGCGCTGCATCCGTCCGCCTGTTTTGAGCACAGCTAAGTCTCTGCGTCCTGCAAACGCTCGTTCAGCAATAGAAAGATACTCACGCAGCAATAGCTTATTAAACGGAAACCACGGAGCGCGAATGCGCCATACCGGCAGCCGTGCTGCCATACGCGCGGACAATATATCTGTTTGCACGATTGGCTGTTTCGGCACCAAGTGCAAAATTTCCGCCACACTGCGCAGCTCAGATGTCGCAGTCACAGCCTGTTCAATCCGATACAGGAGCCCTGTCTGCTGTTCTGGAACCAATGCTGTTTCTTGCTGCTCCTGTGGATAGGCAAGCCGCTGCAAGGCATCATACATCTCCTGTGCTGATGCATAGCGATCCTCCGGTCGATAGGCACACGCCTTTAAAATCACTTCGGAAAACGCTTCATCCGCTTGTGCAGGCGGCGGCAGCGTTTTGCCGGATAATCTGCGGGCAACAGCATCTTCCCACTGTTCTTTTGGCATATCTGCATGAAAAAATGGAAGATACCCATGATTGGCCAGCTGATACAGCACCAATCCCAGACAATAAATATCGACACGCGCGTCATAAGCATCTTGTCCACCGTTATGACGCACCACTTCCGGCGCAACATACCGTTTGGTACCAATGGCGGTCTGTGCGTGCATGGTACCGTGCAGCTGCTTGGCGATACCAAAATCACCAAGCTTATAATCTCCAAATGCATTGCGCAAAATATTATTGGGATTGATGTCTCGATGTAAAATTCCCTTTTGATGACAGCACACCAGTCCACGGCTGAGATCTCTTCCCAGCTTTTTCACTTCGTCCATCGAAGACAGCGTGCCGCCGTGATACCGCAGCGTATGGCCGACATTTTCCAGCAATTCCATACGAATCAGCAAATCATATCCAATCAACCTGCCGTTTTCTCGAATCTCAAATACAGCATGATCGTCCATATGGACGACATTGCTCAACCCGCGCAGCTGTGCCAGTGTTTCCACTTCGCTCATCGCCTCTTCATATGCTGCTTTGCGCAAAGTTTCCGGCTGATCCAGCAAATTTTTATCATCCGGCAAAATCTCAATGGCCTTGAGTGCCGCCGTGTACGTCACGCCGAATAGATTTTGGTTTTCCACGCGGTATACTCTGCCATAGCTGCCGCTCCCAATCTCGCCGCGCAGATACCAGCCGCCAAAAAACGGTTCATATTGATGCAGTCGCTGCTCCAGTCCCAGCATGACGAACGCCCCTTTCGTTTGTATTCTGTAAAAATTATACCAAAGCTGACAAACGGCGTCAATCTCAGGAATTGCTCCGCCAAGTCTTTCATATGCTGTTGAAATTTGTCAAATCTCTGTTATAATAGTTTTGTTACCGCCCTTCTAATGCAAATCTTGTAGCAGAGAGGGGGTGTCCCTTATGCAGGTACTTACCTCTTTTGTGCTGTCTGTCGCAGCAAGCGTGGTGGCGTACTACATTTGCAAATGGCTCGATAGATAAGCGATTGTCGGTAATGAGCCGCGGTTAATTGCTCCGAAAAAGCAATAGAAAACCCCAGCAGCTAGCACCTGCTGGGGTTTTCGTTATGTGTGTCCACATATGGCATACTTACCTCTTTGCCTATAGTTAGAATAGCACACATGATACTTCTTGTCAAGCATGACAGAACAAGGCAGAGAATACACTTGGTACTCTCTGCCCCGTCTACTGTGGAATACAATATTTAATTTTCCCGCACAGCAACGTTGCGGTTTTACTCTTTCAGTATACCATAAATACTTCTTTTTGTTAAGTAGTGGTAGAAAATTTTTATTTTTCCATCGGTTTAAGAATTTTCTTATTGATACGCAGCATAAACAGGGCAGAAAGCAGTACCGATGCAACCTCTGCAATCGGGAATGACCACCACACCATATCTACGTTTCCGGTCAGCGACAGCAAATACGCTGCCGGAAGCAGCACAACAAGCTGGCGTCCAAACGAAACAAGCAGGCTATACACGCCATTGCCCAATGCCTGAAAGACAGAAGAGGAAATGATACACAAACCGGCAACCAAATAGCTCCAAGACAAAATCTTAAGTGCCGGTACACCCAACGCCATCATCTGCTCTGAAGCACTGAACATAGACAGCAGAGGTCTTGGAATCACATGGAAGGCGATAAAACCAATCAGCATGATAACCTCAGCATAGGTCATTGCCAGTTTCATCGTCTTTTTGATGCGATCCGGCTTACATGCACCATAATTATACGCAATAATCGGCACCATGCCATTATTCATGCCAAAAATCGGCATGAATATAAACGACTGCAATTTATAATACACGCCAAATACTGCCGTTGCCGTAGAAGTAAACGCAATCAAAATACAGTTCATGCCATAGACCATGACCGAAGAAATCGACATCATCAAAATAGACGGCACACCGACAGCATAAATCCGTCGAATGATTTCTCCGCTCGGACGGAATCCGCGGAAATTCAAGTGAATATCCGGGTTGCATTTCAGATTGAAGAAAATCGCCAGACAGGCTGCGATAATCTGACCGGCAACCGTTGCAATGGCTGCACCTGCAATACCAAGCTGCGGCGCACCAAACAAGCCGAAAATCAAGATCGGATCCAAAATGATATTGATAATCGCACCCAGTCCCTGCGTACACATGGTGAAGATCGTGCGTCCCGTCGCCTGCAAAATACGCTCAAAGACCATCTGAATGAACAGACCAAACGACAGTACCGAGCAGATCTCCATGTATGTCATACCGTACTGAATAATAGCCGGATTATCCGTCTGGGAACGGAAAAACAGACCACAGGCAGTCAAGCCAAACAGCAAGAATACCAAATAACTGCAAATTGCCAAGAACACGCCGTTTCTCGCGGCATGATTCGCCTGTTCCTGCTGCTTGGCACCTAAAGAACGCGACAGCAGTGCATTCATACCAACGCCTGTTCCCGATGCAATGGCAATCATCAAATTCTGCACGGGAAACGCCATCGAAACCGCCGTCAAAGCATCTTCACAGATGCGTGCCACAAAGATACTGTCTACAATGTTGTACAGTGCCATGACCAGCATAGAAATAATCATTGGCAGTGCCATCGTAATGAGCAGCTTATTGATGGGCATCGTGCCCATTTTATTCTCTTTTTGCATTTCAGCCATAGACTTTTCCCCTTTCGATAGGTACAAAAAGGCGATGACATTCCTGTCACCGCCTACGGTTTAGCATTCGTACTCGTCGATCTCGAAGCGGTTGCCCTCATCATAGCCGACATCCAGATATTCCATCACAGCCAGTGCTTCCCAGCAGTCGCACAGCTTGACCTGCTCTACAATATCCATCTTATCCCACTGCGAGCGCGTGCACAGCTTGCGTGTGCAGGCAATGCTGTCTTTATAATTGGTGCGAATCCAACGTTCCGGATCTTCTACGCGAATCTCACAAACCGGATTGCCCTTCGGATCGATAATCTGCATCGGCAGATCCTTCTTAAATCTGCCGGAAACAAAGATGCTCTTGAGCAGTCCGGCAAGCGATACCACAGAGGTAATCTTTTTTGTTGTCATATACATTCTCCTTGTTATCAGTACAGCTTATGTTTCTTGAGAAAACGCCACGCGATAAAGCAGGCGATAATCGACACGATGGCAGGAACAAAGCTGACCGCACCCGGCAGATAGGAAACGTTCATGCCATAAAAACCAAAGACCATATTCGGTATCGTCATAATCAAGGTGATAACCGTCAACGCCTTCATAATGTCATTCATATTGTTGGATACAACAGAAGCATAGGCTTCCATCGTGCCCGCCAAAATTGTGGAATAAATACCTGACATCTCAATCGCCTGACGGATCTCAATGAGGGCATCTTCCAGCAAATCGCGGTCATCGTCGTACAGCTTGAGGATACGACCGCGCAGAACTTTTTCCATCGTCACTTCATTGCCTTTCAGGGAAGCGGAAAAATAGACGAGAGACTTCTGCAAACCGAGCAGCTGCATCAGATCTTCATTTTCTTGGCTGTCATATAACCGACGCTCAATTTCATTGAAACTGCGTTCAATGCGGTGCAAGTAATTCAAAAATCGACCTGCTACACGCAAAAGCAACTGGAAAACAAAGCGTGTGCGCATCGCGGTCTGAATCCCGCGCACAACTTTTCCGGACGCAATATCCCGCGTCACGCTGGTGTCTTCCAAACACACGGTTACAACTACCTGATCCGACACGACAATGCCCATTGGCAGCGTAGCATACATCTGCACATCGCGCGTGATGCTGTCGCTCTCCTCTTCTACAGGGATGTCTACAATGAGCAGCGCCTGATCGTCTTCCAGTTCCACACGGGAGGATTCTTCCGGGTCGAGCGCCGCACGGACAAAGCCCGCATCCAACTCCTGAGAGGATATGACGTCTTCCACCTCCGCGTTTGTCGGATTGATAAGATTGATCCAGCAGCCTGGACACGCACTGTCCAAACGAACAATCTTTCCCTGTTCGGACTTCAGATACTCAACCACAGCGCACACCTCCCTGTCAAATTTCATTCCGATGAAAAGCCCTTCCTCCGAAGAAGAAGGGCTTGTCCTGTTCTATCTTGTTTTTACGCGAAAAATCGCGAACCTTTCAGCAAAATTACTTGCTGAAAATTCTCATAATATCGGTAAACGGATCATCATCGTCCAGAACCTGATTGGTCGATGCGCTTGCCTGCGGCTGTACCGGCTGCTGCGGCTGCATTGGCTGCTGCGGCTGTACCGGCGGAACCGATGCGGCAGAAAATGCCTGTGCCGAAGCGGCGAACTCCTGTGCCGGAGCGGCAAAAGCTGCCTGCTGCTGCTTCTGCGCGTTTGCAAACATCTGTCCAGCCTGCGGCTGTCTTGCTGCCGGCGGATTGTCAAAGCCGGTTGCGATAACAACAACGCGGATCTCATCAGCCATCTCTTCAGAGATCGAAGCACCAAAGATGATGTGTGCATCCGGATGTGCAGCAGCCTGAATCATGCTTGCAGCCTGCTCGATTTCATCCAGCCCAATATCTTCAGAACCTGTGACAGACAGGATAACACCGTGTGCACCGTTGATCGAAGACTCCAGCAGCGGGGACTGAATGGCCATCTTAGCAGCTTCCTCAGCCTTGCCCTTGCCGGTAGCAGCGCCAACGCCCATGTGTGCATAGCCTGCGCCCTGCATGATAGAGGTAACGTCTGCGAAGTCCAGGTTAATGAGACCCGGAACGGTAATCAGCTCAGAAATAGAAGCAACGGCCTGATGCAGTACGCTGTCGGCAATTTCAAATGCGTTCTTAAAGCTGATCTTCTGATCGGATACATACTTCAGACGCTCATTCGGAATGACAATCAGGGAGTCTACGCTCTCCTTCAGCTGTTCAATGCCAGCATTTGCCTGCTCCATACGCTTTTTGCCTTCAAAGCCAAACGGTCTGGTAACAACGCCAACCGTCAGGATGCCCATCTCTCGTGCGATCTGTGCAACAACCGGAGCGCCGCCGGTACCTGTGCCGCCGCCCATACCTGCGGTGATGAATACCATGTGTGCGCCTTCCAGAGCCTTTGCGATGTCCTCGCGGCTCTCCTCAGCTGCCTTGCGGCCGGTCTCCGGACGGGAGCCTGCGCCCTGACCCTTGGTCAGCTTCACGCCAACCTGAATCTTGACAGAAGCCTCCGAGCGATTCAGTGCCTGCTTATCGGTGTTAACCGCAATAAACTCTACACCCTGCAAGCCGCTGGTAACCATTCGATTTACTGCGTTATTGCCGCCGCCGCCAACACCGATGACTTTAATATTGACAACGGTATCATAATCCATTTCAAACTCGAAACCCATGTTTGATCTCCTCCATCGTTTTATGTGAAGTAATTTTTATCTCATCTCAGCCGAAGCCATTGCCAAACAGGCAGATGCTCTAAAATCTATTTCTTTCATTTTACCTCTTTCCCGCCATTTTGGCAAGACAAGAAGGTACATTCTTCAAAAAAAGTTCTTATTTTTTAACCGAACACTGCTCCTGTCAATCAATGGCTGCATCAGATGAACTGTTGGAAGACGATTCCGTGTCTGTCCCGCTGTCACTGCTCGTCTTATCACT
>NZ_JBNMHC010000056.1:0-8885 GCF_050872565.1 Butyricicoccus sp.
CGGTGCACGGGTGACCGGCTGTCCCAAATACTGCTCCAAGGCGCACAGCACCGCATCGTTTTTAAACGTACCGCCCTGCACGACAACATGCTTGCCGAGCACAGACGGATTGGAAATGCGCACAACCTTGGTAAAGACATTGCGGATAATCGACCGGCAAAGTCCCGCCATAATGTCTTCCGGTGTGCGGCCATTTTTCTGCTCCGTAATAATCGTACTGTTCATAAACACGGTACAGCGGCTGCCCAAATCGGCAGGCTGGCGCGAACGAAACGCCGCATCGGCAATCTGATCGACAGGAATGCCCAAGGCTGCGGCAAAACCTTCCAAAAACGAGCCGCAGCCGGAAGAACAGGCTTCATTTAGCGTGATATTGGTCACAACACCGTTGTCAATCCACATCGCCTTCATATCCTGTCCGCCGATGTCCAAAACAAAGCTGACATCCGGCACATACTTCTGTGCCGCGGCAGCGTGTGCCACGGTTTCCACCGTATGATAATCCGCACCAAACGCCTTTGCCAGCATATGTTCGCCATATCCTGTTGTGCCCAATCCGAGCACCTCTAAGCGAATACCACGCTGGGCATAGCTCTCATACAATTCCATCAATCCCTGTCGAATGACCTGAATCGGATCGCCGCGGTTATTGGCATAAAAGCGGTCAATAACCGTTTCATTTTCGTCCATGAGCACCAATTTGCTCGTTGTACTGCCCGCATCGACGCCGATATACACACGCAGGGTATCTCCCTCCTGTGCCGAACTCTGGCCTATTTTCGGGCTCTCATGCAGCTTGCGCCATGCCTGACACGCTTCATCTGTCGAAAAATACAGCTCTGCGTGTTTGCTTACTGTGTGCTTGCTCTGATGCTCTGCTTGCTGGAGCTGGGCAATTTTTTCTCCCAACTCATGCACATCCGCCGCATCCTCTCCGAACAGCTCCGGAATGCTCAATGCCGCGCCAAGCGCCACAATGGTATCCGGATGTTCCGGACGAATGATTTCTTCTTCTGACAAATGCAGCCGCTCGCAGAAGACGCGAACCAATGTCGGATTAAACGTCAACGGACCGCCTTCAAAAATAACCGGCGGTGTGATGTCCAATCCCTGTGACAGTCCGCCGATGGTCTGCTTTGCAATCGCATGAAATGCAGATAAGGCAATATCTTCTCGCGCACCGCCTGCATTGAGTACAGACTGAATATCCGTCTTAGCGAAAACGCCGCATCGACCACTGATGCTGTGAATGGTGCTGCCTTGGCTCGCCAACGATTCAAATTGTTCCGTCGGCGTTTTCAGCAGTGCGGCAATCTCATCAATAAACGCACCTGTACCACCGGCACAGCTGCCGTTCATGCGCATATCCCGTGCGACAAGCTGCTTCGCATTCTCATCATACTGAAAAAAGATAATTTTTGCATCCTGTCCGCCCAGCTCAATGGCTGTGCGTGTCTGCGGATACAAATGGCGTACTGCGGAAGCATTGGCCACTACTTCCTGCACAAAATGAATTCCTGTGCAATCCGCAATCGGCTTACCGCCGCTTCCGCACACAGCAATGCGGAACGTTTCCTGTGGAAACGCCTGCTGAACTTCTTCCAGCAGCAAACGCATCGCGTGCATCTGTTCAGCATGATGTCGGCGGTATCGCACAAACAGCGGCTTTTGCTCTCCCGGCCGCAACACTGCTGCTTTTACCGTCGTTGAGCCGACATCCAGTCCCAACAAAAGATAGTCTTGATGTTTGATCGAATCGTTCATATTGTCTTTACTCTCACTTCTAAAAAACTGCTGTACTGTATTCGTACAGCCAGCAGAAATTTCTTACCATGTTTTGTCTCTTTTTGTCCGTGACTTATTATACATCAATTCTGTTGCAAAAAAGAAAGTCGAACAAGATATTAACAACTTTATAACCCTTTAGAAGATAAAAAAAATCAAGCTCCCCGCATGATTGCTTTCATGCAGAGAGCTTGTGTTTTAATTGATGCGGCCGCAGAACGTACACACACGCATGACGTTTCCCTTGAGTGCACCGCCGCAGAACTGGCAGCGGTCTTCTAGGCACCAAACGGTCGGGCATTCCCATACCAGCTGTGTTTCTTCCTTCAAACCAAGATACTCTCGAAGTGCCGCCGGACGAGTCAAACGTTTTCCGTCAGCATCTTCCACTTCGCCCCAAATCTCTACTTTTTTCAGTGCGGTACAGTGTTTCAGTGCCTGTTCAGCACAAAACTGCGTATAGTTTGCCGAAATCGTCAGCTGTTCTAAGGTATGGTTTTCTCCGAATGCATCCGCAGCGATACAGCGCACCTCTTCCGGAATCGTCAGCGTTTGCTCTTGTCCCGCCTGCACGAGCGTTTGTCCTTGTATTTCCATCTGTCTTTCTCCTGTGCGTTTTTTTCAGTATAGCACGGGCACACACAAGCCGCAACAGGAAAATTATTCGCCCAAAATTGCCTTTAAATCCTCTTCCGGTGTGCTGATCGGTGCAATATGATAGTTTTCTACCAAGAAATGCAGAACATTCGGAGAAAGAAATGCCGGAAGCGTCGGTCCAAGGCGAATATTCTGAATGCCGAGATACAACAGCGTCAGAAGAATGCAAACCGCCTTTTGCTCATACCAAGACAGCACCATAGACAGCGGCAGCTCATTGACTCCGCAGTCAAACGCCTTTGCCAGCGCAACAGCAACCTGAATCGCGCCATATGCATCGTTGCACTGTCCGACATCCATCAGCCGCGGCAAACCGCCAATTGTGCCGAGATCCAAATCATTAAACCGATATTTTCCGCAGGCAAGCGTCAAAACCACGGTATCCGACGGGGTCTGCTTGACAAATTCCGTGTAATAATTTCTGCCCGGACGCGCGCCATCGCAGCCGCCAACCAAGAAGAAATGGCGAATCGCGCCAGATTTTACGGCATCGACAACCTGATCGGCAACGCTCAAAATCGCGCCGTGTCCAAAGCCGGTTGTCACGGTATGCCCGCCATTGATGCCGGTAAACGGCTGATCTTCGGTGTAGCCGCCCAGCTCCAGCGCTTTTTCAATCACCGGTGTGAAGTCGCGCTTCTCATCAATGTGCACCATCTCCGGATACGAAACCACTTCTGTGGTAAAGACGCGGTCTGCATAGCTCGGGCGCGGCGGCATCAGGCAGTTTGTCGTAAACAGAATCGGAGCCGGAATATGATCGAACTCCTTCTGCTGATTCTGCCATGCTGTGCCAAAATTACCCTTCAGATGCGGATATTTTTTCAGCTCTGGATAGCCATGTGCTGGCAGCATCTCTCCGTGCGTATAAATGTGAATGCCCTTGTCCTTGGTCTGTTCAAGCAGACATTTGAGGTCATACAAATCGTGTCCTGTGACAACGATAAACGGCCCCTTTTCTACCGTCAGCGGAACGGTTGCCGGTGTCGGCGTGCCATAGGTCTCTGTATTTGCCTTGTCGAGCAGTGCCATACAAGCCAGATTCTTCTCTCCAACCTCTAATACGATGGGAAGCAGTTCATCCATGCCCCATGTGTCTTCTCCGACTGCACACAGTGCTTTGACAAAAAACTGATCCAACTGCGCATCGGTATAGCCCAAAATCATGGCATGATACGCATATGCCGCCATGCCGCGAATGCCGAACAAAATCAGAGATTTTAAGCTGCGAATGTCTTCCTGTGCATCCCACACCTTGTTCATCTCATAATCTGCCGTTCCCGCCGGAAGCTCTCGATGAATGGCATCAATACGCTGCTGAATCGTCTTATTATTAAAATTGACATTGGTAACGGTGGTAAACAAACCATCTACGATCTGTTTGCTGATGTCTGCCGAAATCGTTTGTTTGCCCTGTATCGTGCGCGCCAGCGCAATCAGTGCGCCGGTCAGTGCATCCTGCAGCTTGGCAGTATCCGCCTGCTTGCCGCAGACACCGGCTCTTCCCGTACAGCCGGTACAGCCGGTACAGCCAGCCGTCTGCTCACATTGAAAACAAAACATGTTGTGCTCCATGATATTCCCTCCTATTTGATGGTGTCTTTAGTATACCCAGAGAGACGCAAAAAGTCCGTTGGAAATCCAACAGACTTTTCTTTTTTTGCGTTTTATAGCAGCGGAGCAAACAACCGCAGGAACATTTGTCCCAATCGCAAAATGCGTCCGCGTCCCGTTGTGTATTCTTCCGTAACTTCCCGACATGCCAAAAAGGTTCGTTCAAAATCCTGTTTGGTCTCCAGCACAGCCGGATGGTCAATGTACAGACAGCCGTTTTCAAAATGATGGTACAAGCTGCGGTAATCCAAATTGATGGTGCCGCATGTTGCTGCTTTGTCATCCGTGACGCACATCTTACAGTGGCAAAAGCCCGGCGTCCATTCGTAGATGCGCACGCCGTTTCGAGTCAGGCTGCTGTAATAGGAGCGCGTCACTTGATAAACAATCTTTTTGTCCGGAATGCCCGGTGTAATGACGCGAACATCTACACCGCGCTTGGCGGCAAGCCCCATGGCGTGAATCATCTCATCGGTCAAAATCAAATACGGCGTGATAAACCAGCAGTATCTTGTCGCTTTATTGAGCAGACTGATGTATACTTCTTCGCCTACCTGCTCATCGTCCAGCGGGCTGTCGGCATACGGCTGAATAAATCCGCTCCATTCCGGCTGCGGCGAGAACTGCGGCAAATATGCCGTCAGATCCGGCATCGGCTCTTTTTCTTCTTCCTTATACTTGACGGCGTACCAGTTCTCCAAAAAAGTGACGGTCAGACTGCGTACCGCTTCTCCGCGCAGTTCAATGCCAGTATCCTTCCACTGTCCATACGGATGCGTCAAATTAAAATATTCATTGGCAAGATTATATCCGCCGGTAAAGCCAACCGTTCCATCTATGACGGTAATCTTGCGGTGATCTCGATTGTTTAAAAACAGATTGATGCCCGGCATCAAGGGATTGAAAATCCGGCACTGAATGCCCAGTTTTTCCATGCGCTTGACAAAATCGGTATTGATAAAGCCAATGCTGCCCATGTCATCATAAAACACGCGGATTTCTACACCGGCTCTGGCACGGTCTTCCAAAATTTCCTGAATGCCGTGCCATGCCTCAGCATCTTCAATGGCATGATACTCCATAAAGATAAAGTGTTTTGCCTGCCGCAGAGCTTGTTTTTGCGCTTCTAAGCCCGCTTCCGCGCTCAAATACCGCAGCTGTGTATTCTGATACATCGGATATTTGCTGTTGCGAAGCAAATACTGTGCGATATTTGCCAGTTGCGGCTCGTCTTGCTCCAACTTTTGTATGGCTTGCTCGGTATGTGCTCCCGCATCTCCTTCTGCCAGTGCCGGATACAGCGCACAGTCAATCTGTTCATATCGTTTGCGCATTGCCCATGTGCCGCCATTCAAGCCGACGAGGAAATACAAAAACACACCCAAAACCGGAAAAATCAAAATCAAGATAATCCACGGCGTCTTCATACTGGATGTCTTATGCTGCGCATAAATCGCCAAGACCAGCAGTCCGCCGACGAGATACGTACACGTTTGAATCCACGGCGCATACCGATTGAGCTTGGTAAACAGCATGGCAACAAAGACCACTTCCAGCAAAATCGCCAGCGCACAAAATGCCAGCCGTCCAATGCTGTTTTTCACCGCAGTCTTACTCTCTACTCGTGAGTTGCTCATTGTTCAGCCCCTTTCTGTTTGTATTGCTCTATTATAGCGCATTCTCATGCTTTTTCCAACTATATATAAAAATTTTATATATTCTCTTGACATCGAGAAGCTTCGTGCTATACTGAATATATAAAAAATTTATATATAAAGATTTTATATACTATAAAAAAGGAGTTGATGGCATGTATTTTCCTGTATCCTCTCTGCTCATTGAATATCTGATTCTGACCATTGTGGAAACCCAAGATTCTTATGGCTACGAGATCAGTCAGACAATCAAGCTCGCCGCAGACATCAAAGAATCCACGTTATATCCCATTCTCAAAAAGCTGGAAAAATCCGGTTATCTCACAACCTATACCCAGCTGTATCAAGGACGCAAGCGCAAGTATTATTCGATTACAGAAAGCGGAAAGCAGCAAATGCAGCTGCTGCATCAAGAATGGGTGTCTTATCGCGACACCATCGACGGTATTATTGAAGGGAGGCTTCGCAAATGACCAAACAGGTATATCTTGACCAGCTGCGCAAATACTTGAAAAAGCTGCCAGCTGAGGACTATGCAGATGCTATGGAGTATTTCACGGAATATTTTGAAGAAGCAGACGAGGAACAAGCACAGCAGCTCATGCATGAGCTGGGCACGCCAAAAGAGGCAGCTCGTGATCTGATTCAAAATTTGCTGGACAAAAAAATCACGGAGCAGGCAGAAAATCCCGCTCCTAAAAAGAAATCTCATATTTTTTGGATTGCATTTCTGGCCATTTGCGCCGCACCCATCGGCATCCCGTTATTGATCGCCGTTTTGCTCGTCTTATTGGCACTGCTGGTGTGCGCCGCTGCCATCGCATTTGCAGTAGGATGCTGTGCCGCAGCCTTCTTCATTGTCGGCGGCAAATTGGTGATCCGCGGACTGCTCGCCATTCCCTATTCCCTGTCCGGTGCCGCTATGATTGCCGGAAGCGGCCTGCTTACTCTCGGCCTCAGCATTCTTGCCGTTGTGCTCGGTATCTATCTGTGCAAGTGGTGCTGCATGTTGTTTGCTAAGCTCGCCCGTTGGATTTCGCAGAAAAGGAGACGATAACTCATGAAAACTTGGCTGAAAACAACGTTGATTACCGGTGTTTTATGTTGTGCGGTCGGCACAGTTCTGTTCGCTGCCGGCACAGTCACCGGCGGAAAAGACTATGTACAGCGCGCGGATTTGAACACCTTGAGTGGCTCCGCCCGCAAAGATGACAGCAGCCATATCGCCGTCATGAACCAGCAGAAACTCTCTAATGTAGACGCTTTGGATCTTAGCTTGGATTCTCTGGATTTAAAGATCGTGCCGTCTGCTGATGACTCCTGTTATCTGTCCTATCGCATTGCAACCAATGCAGGAAAAAAGCCCATCGTTTACTCGGTAAGCAATGGTACTCTGCATCTCAAGGAAAACGATGTCTCTCATGTATACGTTCATGTTGATATTGACTTTCTGACGGATTTTCTCTCCCGCGGCAAGCTGCCGGAAGAAGAGGACGATGTACAGACTGTGATTTTGTCTGTGCCGCAATCCAAACTCAAGCAGATGAATATCTCTTCCTCGTATGGCGATATTTCTCTTCGCGGCATTTCCGCAGATTCCAGTTCCATCCAATGTGCCAACGGAGACATAGACCTGGAACACTGCCAGTTGTCCAATCTGAAGTTCAACAACGACTACGGTGATGTGGAAATGGATCACTGCACAGTAGACACCGCCGACATTTCCCTATCTAACGGTGAATTTGATGCAAAATCTACGGTATTTTCCGGCAAGAACACCCTGATCAATGATTATGGCGATATTTCTATCTCAGATACACGAGAAAATTTGAACGCCCTAACCATTCAGGCAGATACTTCCTACGGAGACATTTCCACGCCGGACGCCGATGATACAACGACCTATTATCACGACGGAGCAAAGGGTTCTCTGCAAATCCACGCTTCCAATGGTGATATTGACATCGACGACGAATAAACGAGACCAATATAAAAAACAGAGACGATTGCATTTCACTTTAGCTTTCGTCTCTGTTTTTATGTTCTGCTTATTTCTTACTTCTTATCCGGCTTAAAGCTATCCTTCAGCGAAACGATGCGGTTAAAGCTCAGTCCGCCGTTTTCAGACGGCTTGGTGTCCTGCATGTAATAACCCATGCGGACAAACTGCATCCGCGTTCCTGCCGGTACGTCCTTCACAGACTGCTCCAGCTTGCAGCCAGTCAGCACCTTCTTGGACTCCGGATTTAAATAATCCAGATAGTTGGTACCTTCCGGTACAGAACCAGTGTTCTCCAGCGTAAACAGGTTGTCAAACAAATTCAGGTCTGCATCCACAGCATGTTTTGCAGATACCCAATGGATGTTGCCACGTACCTTGCGGCCATCAATCGGATTGCCGTTTCCGGTCTCCAGATCTGCTGTGCAGTGAATTTCGACGACTTCGCCGTTGTCATCTGTGATAACTTCATTGCACTTGACAATATAAGCACCCATCAGGCGAACCTCTCCGTCCGGCTTGAGTCGCTTGAACTTCGGAGGCGGAACGATGGCAAAATCACTCTTTTCAATCCACAGTTCGCGGCTGAACGGTACTTCGCGTGTGCCAGCGCTCTCATCCTTCGGATTGTTGGCAACCGTAAAGGTCTCTTCCTTATCTTCCGGATAGTTGGTGACAACCAGCTTTACCGGTTCTGTCACTGCCATGCGGCGCAGAGCAGTGGTATTCAGCTCTTCTCGAATGCAGTGCTCCAGCAGGCGAATATCTACCAAGCTGTCTGTTGTCGAAACGCCAGCGCGGGTGACAAAATCCAAAATAGCAGACGGCGTGTAGCCGCGACGGCGCAGACCGCACAGGGTCGGCATACGCGGATCGTCCCAGCCGTCTACCTTTCCGGTCTCTACCAGCTCACGCAGATAACGCTTGGACATTACCGTATGGGTGACATTCAGACGAGCAAACTCTCTCTGCTTTGGGTGAGACGGCAGGCACGGTGCACAATTGTCAACCACCCACTCATACAGCGGACGATGGTTCTTAAACTCAATCGAGCACATAGAATGCGTAATATGCTCCATCGCATCCTGAATCGGATGGGCAAAGTCGTACAGCGGATAAATGCACCACTTGTTGCCAATGCGGTGATGGGTAGCATAGACAATGCGGTAAATCGC
>NZ_JBNMHC010000057.1:0-8837 GCF_050872565.1 Butyricicoccus sp.
CCGCGCACACCGGCCTCCATGGTGTAATCCGAAATAATCTTGCGAATTGCCGTGTCAGAGACCTTTAAATTGCCCGGCAAAATGCCCATGCTGTCTATCGCCTTTGGGAGCAAATGCTTCTTGGCAATCTGTAATTTTTCCGATGCCGTATAGCCTTGGAACTGAATGACTTCCATTCGGTTGAGCAGCGGCTCCGGAATCGTATCCAGTGAATTTGCCGTGCAGATAAACAATACATCGGACAAATCATACGGGACATTCATGTAATGATCGGTAAATGTGCTGTTCTGTTCCGGATCGAGCACTTCCAGCAGCGCGCTGGACGGATCGCCATTGTAATCCTTGCCCAGCTTATCCACCTCATCCAGCACCATAACCGGATTGGATGCGCCGCTGCGTTTGATGCCGTCCATAATTCTGCCCGGCATCGCACCGACATAGGTACGTCTGTGTCCGCGGATTTCTGCTTCATCACGCACGCCGCCAAGGCTGACGCGCACATACGGACGCTTGAGTGCCTTGGCAATGCTCTGACCAATACTGGTCTTGCCCGTGCCCGGTGCACCGACAAACAGCAAAATCGAACCGGACTGCTTTTTATTCAGCGCCATGACAGCAATCTGCTGAATGATGCGCTGTTTTACCTTCTTTAAGCCGTAGTGGTCTTCGTCAAGAATTTTTTCCGCTCGCTTGAGCTGAATGCGCTCAAACGGAGCCTTTTTCCATGACAATCCTGTCACGAAATCCAAGTAATCATACAACAAGCCGTATTCGTGGCCGTCCTTACCTTCCTGCTTCATGCGGTTGAGCACCTTTTTGGCTTCCTTTTCCGCTGTCTCATTCATGCCGGACTGGGCAATCGCCTGTTCAAATTTGCGCACATCCGAAACATTTTCCGGATGCATATCATCCAGCTGCTTCTGCAAGAAATCAATCTGCCGCTTGAGGGCTTCTTCGCGGTATACCATCTCATTGGATTTGGTAACTGCCTGCTGTGCTTCTCCGCTGACACGATTGACTTCTATCATCTCATATAGTGCTTTTTCCATCAGCTCGACACGCTGTGACAGCACATCGGTTTCCAGAATTTGATATTTTTCTTCGCTGGAAATATTGAGCTGGCTGGACAATGCCGTGACCATCTCAGCAAGAGAATGCCAATTAAGGATATACTGCCGGGCAATCACGCCCCACTGGAACTGATTGCTAAACTTGAGCATCGCACTGCGAACGCTCTTAAAGCGTTCCTCGACCTGCTCCGGCGTCAAATCCTGAATCTCTGTGCACTCGACAAACTGAACAAGATTGGCTTCAATATCCGCTTGGCTCAGGCGTACACGGGTCAGCGCACGGATATTCACAGTTCCGTCATCGTCAATGGACTCCACCATACCGGTGACAGCAATCGGATAAATATCCTCCGGCTTGATATTCGGACGCTGCTTGTGCTCTTTGAGCATCAAGAAAATGACACTTGCACCCTGCTCTGCTTGATTTCCCGCAAGCTCCTCATAATATTCTTTTTTTAAGTACAGACTGGCTCCCGGCAGGAGTGCCAAATCGTATACAGGAATAACTAGCATAATAGATGCCTCGCTTTCGGTCTGCCAAATCTTAGCACTCATCTTCACCGAGTGCTAACGACTGATGAAAAAAAATGCCCTCTGCTCAAACGCATCAAGCATGATTGGCAAACGATGATTTTGTATTTATTATAGTAGATTCTGCCAGCATGTCAAGAGATGACACAATTTATTTACATTTTGCATTTCTGTGTTACAATAGAGGTATTCTATGCCAGACAGGAGTCTTTACCTATGGAAAACAAACCAAAAATCAATTATCAAAAGCAGTTGGATCAAATCATCAGTAAGCTGACGGACAGACCCAAGCTCGCTCTGCACAGCTGCTGCGGCCCATGCAGCAGTTATGTCATGGAATATCTGTCAAAATATTTTGATATTACGCTGTTTTATTACAATCCAAACATTTATCCGGAACAAGAATATCAGCACCGGCTGGCAGAACAATTGCGTCTGTGCGAAATCTTTGGCATTCCGACCGTTCCCTGCGAGTATGACCCGGAGCGATATGAAGCCTACATTCGCGACTTAGAGCAAGAGCCGGAAGGCGGCGCTCGCTGTACCAAATGTTTTGAGCTGCGTCTGGACTACACCGCCGCCAAAGCAAAAGAACTGGGCTTTTCGCTCATGACAACTACTCTCACTATCAGCCCACACAAAAACGCACCGCTTATCAACACCATCGGCGAAACAATTGCCAAAAAATATGGTATCACTTGGCTGCCCGGCGACTTTAAGAAAAAAGAAGGCTATAAGCGTTCGATTGAGCTGTGCAAAGAATACGATGTTTACCGCCAGAATTACTGCGGATGTAAGTATTCGATATGGGAGGAATAATTATCCCCTCATCTCCCGTTCGATCCACGTCATAATGACATCCACAACATACTCCTGCTGCTGTGGTGTCAGTGAGACGCCAGCCGGAATATGATGCCATTTAGACAGACAGCCGCGGCAGCAAGTGGCTGTCGCGTGCTGTGCAATAAAGACCGGATGCCCACGCATCGGTGTTTGTTTGCCATCATTCGGAATGACAGCGGGAGCCAATCGCTCCCGCACAAAGTCACTCGCATGACGGCGCACTGTCTCCATGCCTTTTGTCCAAACATAATCTCGGTCTTTGGGTTTGAGATAAAATCGACTGCGAAACTGAGAACGCGACAGCCGAAAAAACAGCTCGCTGTAATCGCGCTGTGCCATTAGATCAGGATTCCTTCCAGATGATCCATCTCATGCTGTACGATCTCAGATACCCAGCCGCTAAACGTCTGGACATGCTTGTTCATGCGGTCGTCCTGATATTCAACGGTAATTTCCTTATAGCGTGTGCACGCACGCTCACCCGGCAAAGACAAGCATCCCTCTGTGGTCTCGTACTTGCCGGATTTTTTCAAAATCACCGGATTGAGCATCAACAGATTAGTCATGCCTAAGTTGACAATGATAATACGCTTGTTGACGCCAATCATATTGGCCGCCATACCGGCGCAATCGGTCTGATGAGCCTGCATGGTGTCGCGCAAATCCTTCATCACAGCGGCATCTGCCTGTGTTGCCGGTTCTGCCTTCTGCTGTAAAAATAAAATATCCTTGTTGATGGGTTTAATCATTGTATTCTCACTCCTATCCAACTACTTGTTCGAGCACGCGCCGCAGTGCCTGCTCAAACTGTCTGTCTTCTTCCTTGGGACGTTTTCCACTGCCATGCAGTCTTCCGCCGGATCGGCGGATTTTTTTTGCCGTATGCCGTGCAAGCAGCAAAGCATCTATGTTATCTGCGGTATATTCTAAACCATCCTGCCGCAGCACGCGTGCGCCGCGCGCCAGACACATTGCTGCCAGACCATAATCCTGCGTCACCGCTAGATCTCCTGTATGCAGGCGGTTAACCAGCGCAAAATCCACGCTGTCTGCTCCTTTGGATACAGTAATCGTCTGCACACCCGTGCGTTGAATTTGATGCGAAGTGTCACACAAAATCACACACGGCACCCGATATGCTTTCGCCAGCCCAATGGTCACGTCTACGACCGGACAGCCGTCCGCATCGATAAAAATCGTCATGCGAGCGGCTCCAGCAAGCACACGGCATGAGCAGAAATGCCTTCTCCGGAACCGGTAAAGCCCAGATGCTCTTCCGTTGTCGCCTTAATGCTGACATTGCCCACATCGGTTTGCAGGCAAGCGGCAATGTTTTCTCGCATGTTTTGAATATGCGGTGCCATCTTCGGTGCCTGTGCAATGACGGTGGCATCCAGATTCCCCAGCTTCCAGCCGTGCTGTGTCAGCACTTCATGTACCTTGCGAAGCAAAACCAAGCTGTCTGCATCCAAAAAGGCGTCATCTTGATCTGGAAATAGGTGTCCGATGTCACCAAGTGCCGCCGCGCCGAGCAGTGCATCCATAATCGCATGAGTTAAAACATCTGCATCGCTGTGACCAAGCAATCCTTTGGTATACGGAATAGTTACGCCGCCGATGATGCATTTTCTGCCCTCTATCAGACGGTGTACGTCATAACCATGACCGATTCTCATTTTTGTCGTCTTCCTTTCAAAATCGCCTCGCCCTGCAAGACATCCTCCGGTGTCGTGATTTTAATATTCTCATAACTGCCTTGGGTAATCGTAACCGGCTGTCCCAGTGCCGTGACTGCACCGCAGTCATCAGTTAAGTTGGCGCCGGACTCCAGAGCCTTAGTCAAAGCTGCGCGAATCAAATCAATGTCAAAGCACTGCGGTGTTTGTACCGCAATCACACTCTCTCGTGCGACATTTTCCACCATTTTGCCGTTTTTGATGACCTGAATGCTGTCCTTGCAGGCAACACCCGGCGCAGCAGCCGAATCACGCATCGCCGTTTCTACCGCTTCTGTGATAATCTCTTCCGTGATGAGCGGGCGCGCTGCATCGTGAATGGCCACATAGCCAATCTCTTTCTCGCAGGCAAGAATTCCCTTGAGCACAGAATGCTCTCGTGTTGCGCCGCCTTCTACAATTTTATGCACTTTGCTGATATTCCAGTCCGCACACAGTGAAGCATACGTGACCTGATCCTGCTTGCGGCACACAAGAATAATGCCGTCAATTGCTTGGCACGCCTCAAAAACCTGCAACGTGCGGCACAAAATCGGCTGCCCGTGCAGTTCCATTACCAATTTATTTCCGCCGCCCATTCTCTGCGAAGATCCAGCCGCAGGAATAATGGCATAAACTTGCTTGCCGCGTGCTTGCTGCTTGTCCTGTATCTTTTTCTTCCGTAAATTCAGCATGGGTTGATTCCTTTCCGTCGCTGGATGATCTATCTTTTCCGCAGTTTGCTCCACTGCGGCTCCAGCTTTTGTTCTATCTCTTCTCTTGTTGCAGAGACAGCCAGCATCAGCTCCGAATACAAAATTCTCTCTGCGCATTCGAGCATGCGTTTTTCACTTCCCGCCAACGCCCGTCTTTTGCCGCGCAAATGCAGGCAAACAACAACCTGTGCTACCTGTCGAATGTTTCCGGAGCGAATGCGCGCCATGTTTTCGCGCTGTCTGCAATTCCAATTGGCAGATTGTCGCGGAAGCGAGCCAATGTTGCCCGCTAAAATTTCTTGTGCAGTCTGTTTCGAGCAAATATGCCGCAATCCAATGCGTGCTGCACACGCAACTGGGATAAGCAGTTCCGCATCATCCAACACCAAATGCATCGCATAATATGCTTGTCGTCTGTCTCCGTTTTGTCGAATGGGAATGGATGTGATCGTCCCTGCACCATGCAGGGGATGAAGGACATGATCTCCGACAGAGAACGTTTGTATCACCTCATTCATCCAGCTCTATTCTTTGTAATGATAGCATATTTTCGTGTATCACGCAAGAAAGCAACATGGCTTCCCAGCAGGCAAATCCCTACTGCCAATCCCGTCGGATTGCTGCCGGTTTGATACAGCAGGACACCGCCAAAGACGGTCAGCGCAAAGGCGGTCAGCACAGAAATCCACTGCAAGATGCAGATGCTTTTTTGCGCTGCTGCAGCCGGAAGCAGCCGCAGCAGACTGCGCACCGCAGCTCCGCCGTCCAACGGCAAAATCGGCAGAATATTGAACAGGGACAGCACCAAATTGGCACCTGCACCCATCGGATGCCGCAAAAAAGCAAACAGCATCGCAGCAAGCAGCCCCGCTGCCGGGCCCGCCAGCGATACCAAGCACTCGCGCGTATCCGAAAGCAATTTGCCCTGTACGATAACCGCTCCGGCCGCATGAAGGCGGATGCACGTGATGCGGCCGCCCAAGCACACAATGGCCGCCGCGTGTCCCAATTCATGGATCACTGCCGCCACTACAAACACCGGCAGGACATTTTGCGTGTCCAACAAGCAAAATATCGCCCAGAATACATAAAACGAGGGCGATACAACCCATCGCCCCTTCATTTACTGGGAGAAAATACAGCCGTCAGCTCTCCCCAATCTCGTTCTATCACTTGACTGCCCAGAACAGTGACAACATTTCCCGCCCTGCTTTCCGGCAGGAAGGATAGCGTACCCGCTGCACGCAGCCACTGTACCGCTGCAAAGATTCCCAGACAGATCCCTGCACACACCAGCGCACTCCGAATTGTCCCATGCATTCGGTATCCCTCCTTCCCTGTCATTCTATGCGGCAACGCACAAAAAAAGACCGTTCGAGCCAGCGAACGGTCTTATCTTTGCTAAGTAGTCCTTACTGTTCAATCTGTACGAGGCGAACTGCACCGGTGATACCGGCTTCATTGCCCAGTGTTGCCTGTAAAATCGGCGTGCCGCGCAGCGGCGGGAATACCTTGGCATCGTATACGCGACGAATCGGTGCCAGCAGAACATCTCCAGCGGCTGCCATACCGCCGCCAAACAGAAATGCTTCCGGATTGATGATACAGCCGATGCAGGCAAGTGCCGTGCCCAATACTTCTGCCGCGTGGTCAATGCACTGCTGTGCCAGCGCATCTCCTGCCGCACAGCAATCGCAGACATCCTTTGCGGTCAGCTCCTCAATTTCCCGCATAGCAGACGGCTGTTCGGTCTCGCTGAGCAGCTTCTTAGCATAGCTCAGCACGCCGGTCGCAGAACCTGCCAGCTCGACACAATCTGATTTTCCGCAATTGCAGTCATGGTCAGCGTCGTGCACAACCGGCAAATGGCCGACTTCTCCGCCGCCGCCCTGAAATCCAGAAACAATCTTGCCGTCCAGAATAATGCCGCCGCCTACGCCGGTTCCCAGTGTCAGCAGAGCAACGTTCTGATACTCTTTGCCTGCTCCCTTCCATTGCTCGCCCAACGCGGCGATATTAGCGTCATTTTCAACATATACCGGCAAACCGGTTCGTCTGCCCAGCTCTTCTGCGACATTGACAACATCCCAGCCAACATTGACGCAGCCATTGACAATGCTCTTCTTAAGTACCGGTCCCGGTACGCCGATGCCAATGCCTGCGGTGCGAGCATTATCAAGGTCGAATTCCTGCTGTGCTGCATACACTGCCGCTGCAATATCATCCAGCACATGGACACCGCCGTTTTCTGTTCTTGTCGGAATTTCCCATTTCTTGATCCAGCCAGCTTTCTCGCTGTACAATCCCATTTTTACGGTCGTTCCGCCAACGTCTACGCCAAAGTAATACTCTTTCATTGCCGTTGTCTCCTTGTCTCTTTTGTTTATGCTTGCAGCGCAATCGCGCGATAGACACGAAATGCACTGGGAAGTGCAATGTCCTGCTCCAACTGCTGCGGTGTCACCCAAGTAAACATGCCGCCATCTGCTGTTTGCGCCTGCACGCCGGTCATATGCCATTCCAAGTGAGTAAATACATGTTTTGCCTGTTTTAATGGTATCTGGTGCGTTAATGACACGCCAAACGCCTGCTCTGCGTCTTCTCCGGCTAATACATTGGGAAATTCCCATAAATTGGCCAGCAAACCTTTTGCCGGACGCTTACGCAGTGCAATTCTGCCATTGTTCCAGAGTAAATATACCACGCGCTGTTCAACCGGCCGCGCTTTTTTCGGCTTCTTCTTAGGAAAATCCTGCTGTGTTCCCCACTTTTGTGCTTCACACAAATCAGCAATCGGACAGTGCGCACAATCCGGCGCACCATGCGGGATACAGATCATGGCACCCAATTCCATGAGTGCTTGATTGCAGTCGCCGGGGCAATCTGTCGGCATGACCGGTTGTAATTCCTGTTCTGCTTGCTTTTTTACTTTTTGAGAGGTAATATCCCAATCGCGTGCAAAAAGCCGCGACATGACGCGCAGAACATTTCCGTCTACCGCTGGGCAGCATTGCCCGCCTGCAATAGAAGCAACAGCTCCCGCCGTGTATGAACCGATGCCTGCCAATGTCAGCAGCGAGTCTCTGTCGCGCGGCATGATGCCGCCAAATTCAGTACAAACCGTTCGCGCTGCTTTTTGCAGATTGCGGGCACGGGAATAATATCCCAATCCCTCCCATAATTTGAGCAGCTGATCTTCCGGCACTTCCGCCAATGCCTGTACCGTCGGAAGTGTCTGTAAAAACCGCTCATAGTACGGAATGACCGCCTGTACGCGAGTCTGTTGCAGCATAATTTCCGAGATCCAAATCGCGTATGGGTCTGTTGTTCTCCGCCAAGGCAAATCTCGATGACCGTGCTGATACCACACGCACAGGCGGCGCAGTGCCTCTTTCATGACTTCCTGCTGCGTCATATTACCGCGCCACAAGAATCATCACAGAACGCGGCTGTACCCAGAGAATGCCGCTGCGCACACACTGCATATCTTCCATGTTTTCGATACAGTCACTGTCCGGACCATTAAACGTATTGACAGCAATATACCAGCTCTTGCCCTCCGGCAGTTCCGGCAGACAGACCTGATGTCCTTCCCAATGCGTGTTCATCACGATATGCACAATATCATCTTCTGTGTCTTCGATATTGCGTCCAGCAAACGTCACGCCAATCACGCGGGAATCATACTGATAGTTAGCATCCCACGGAGTCATCGCGTGCAGGCTGGTCTCTGGGAAGCGGCTCTTTGCCGGTCGGGTATGACGGCGCAAAATCGGATGCTTTTTGCGGAAATGAATCATATAACGGAAGAAATGATACAAATCTTCATTCTTTTTCAAGTCATCCCAATTGAGCCACGAAATTTCATTATCCTGACAGTACGCATTGTTATTGCCAAACTGCGAGTTGCTGAACTCATCACCTGCGAGGAACATTGGCGTGCCGCGCGAACACATGAGCAC
>NZ_JBNMHC010000058.1:0-8815 GCF_050872565.1 Butyricicoccus sp.
CAAAGCGTCAGTTCCGGTTTTCCGGTTCTGACGCTTTCGTGTTTGGGATGTTATGCGGCGACCAATGCCCAAATGACGGCGATGACAATCGTCGGCAGCATGTTGGCGGGCTTGAATTTTTTGCTCCAGACCATGTTGACGCCGACGCAGAAAATCAGCATGGAACCGGTCAGAGATAAATTGGCAAGTGCCTGCTCGGTCATAATTGGCTGCAAAAAACTTGCCAAAATGGTAATTGTTCCCTGAAACAGGGCAACCGGAATAGCGGAAAAAATACTGCCTTTGCCGAGAGAGGCTGTCATGGCGCAGACGATAATCATATCAATCACGCCTTTTAGTGCCAACGTGTGATAATCGCCGGAAATACCGTCCTGAATGGAACCGACAACCGCCATGGCACCGATGCAGACTGTCAAAGAAGTCATGACAAAGGCGTTGACGAATTCGTTGTCGTTCGCGTTGCCGGTTTTGGCGCGGATCCATTCACCGAATTGTTCAATGCGTTTTTCAAAATTGCACGCTTCACCGATCAGTGAGCCGACAGCAAAGCACACAACGATCATAATGGTACCACTGCTCGATAAATTTCCGTCGGAGATTTGCAGCATTTTTTCCATCGCACCGCCGATGCCGACAAACAGCAGACAAAGACCCTGCGATTTGAGCAGAGTCTCCTGAAATCGTCTGTTTAGTCTGCCGCCGAACAGCAGACCCAAAACGCCGCCGATGACAATCAAGCCGACGTTGATAATTGTTCCTAAGCCTATCAATCGAATTCCTCTTTATGTTCCTGTGTGTGGGAATAGAGCTGTGGAGAAGCAATGACACTGTTGATGCCAAGCTCCTTGCAGAACTGCAAGCCCTTTTCTGTCAATACATATTTTCCGCTGGCGCAGATGCGTACCTCTGGATTGCTTCGGCGCACCTGCGTCAGAGCGACACCAAGCAGCGTGCCGATGCCGATGTCGTCAAATTCATTAAACGGCGTTTCGTGAAAGCCGTATTGATTTCTGCCATTGTTCTGCGCTTTGCCGTACAGCAGCCAGCACAGCTCATCGACTTGAAAGACGATAACATCGGCAAATTTGGCGAGATCACCGGCAAAATAAATCGCGCGCGGCGTGGCGATCTCAATGCCGACATCGCAGATAATGTCGTAGTCTATTGCGCACTGTGCAATGAATAAGTGCTGCTGCTGTGCCTCGCGGCAGCGATTGACGAGCGGGAGCAGGATGGACATTTTTTCAATGCCGCAGGTCTGTGCCGCGTCAAATAATCCGCGCAGCATGGATGCAAACAGCATCTCATTGCTGATAATCATGTAATAGCTGAGATCCGGATGCTTACACCAAACGGCTTTGACGCGCTCATGGAGCCATTCGTCAGTGCAGCCCATAAATTCACTGAGCTGGTCAAAATCAGACGCGAGACTGGGGAGAAAGGTTTCCATCGGTCCGTCCGGCAGGCGCACGCACAGCTGCTTTTGCGAGTTGTTCTTGAGCTTGTTGAGCCAAGAGGCGGTTTGGCACTCCTGCAGCTGCTTGAGACGAGGATCGTCCGGCGTTTCCGGTTCCGACAGCAGCAGACTTTGGATAAGAAGCCGTTGAGTGTTGTTTTCTGCGATAGCTTCTCCGTTTAACATGACACCGTTGGTGTTTTCCGGCGCAGACAGATTTTCATAGGCATTGATTGACGCGACATAGTTCATGGGGATCACATCCTTTTTATTATAAATGGTGGGGTACTTACTTGCAAGGGAAAAGAAGAAAAGGGTCTGCCGGTATGATCCAATCATACCAGCAGACCCCAAAACAGTATCAAGGGATACTGCGGATGGTGGACAAAATTACATTGCCATGCTGTAAATTTCAGCAGCGATTTCCGGCGTCAGCTTGATGAAGTTGCCGTGATTCGGTGCACCGTAGAACATGTTCTCAACCATGCCCGGGATGTCCTCCGGCTTGCCGCCAATGGAGCTGATGGAGTTCGGCATACCCAGTTCGTCGAAGAACTCACGCAGCAGCTTTACGCCTTCCATAGCGGTTACTTCCGGATGCTCGAAATCGTTCTGGCAGCCAAAGATGCGGGTTGCAAACTTGACAAACTTCTCCGGTCCCTTTGCCTTGATGGCATATTCCATCCAGTATGGGAACAGCAGAGCCAGACCAGCACCATGGGATGCGCCGTAGTTGATGCCGATTTCGTTGTCCATGTGATGGGTGCCCCAATCCTGTGCACGGCCAACACCGGTGATGTTGTTCTGAGCGACCATGGCAGCCCACATGATGTTTGCACGAGCTTCGTAGTCGTTCGGGTTCTTCATGACGCGGCGACCTTCCTTGAGCATGGTCAGCATAACAGCTTCCAGCATACGGTCGGTCAGCTCGCAGTCCGGCGTGTCAGAGAAGTAGCGCTCCAAGCAGTGTGCGAAGATGTCGGAAATACCGGAAGCGGTCTGATACGGCGGGAGTGTCATCATCAGTTCTGGGTTCATAATAGCGAACAGCGGGCGCAGAATGTCGCCGTCAGCACAGCGCTTGTACTGCTTGCCGTCTTCGGTTACGAGGGTAACGACAGAGTCGGTGGAGCCTTCGGAACCAGATGCTGCGATGGTAACAACACAGCCTACCGGCAGAGCTTCCGTAACCGGACCCTTCTTGCCGCAGTAGTAATCCCAGAAATCACCGTCATACAGTGCGCCAAGAGCGATGCCCTTTGCAGAGTCCATAACCGAGCCGCCGCCCAGCGGGAGGATAAAGTCAACCTTTTCCTTCTTTGCCAGCTCGATGCCCTCATATACCAGATCACTCAGCGGGGAAGCCTTTACGCCGCCCAGTTCTACATACTCCAGACCAGCAGCATCCAGAGAAGCCTTAACGCGGTCGAGCAGACCGGAACGCTTAACGGAACCGCCGCCGTAGTGGATCAGAACCTTGTGGCCGCCGTAGCGCTTTACCAGTTCACCAGTCTGTGCTTCAGTGCCCTTGCCGAATACGAAATAAGTCGGGCTGTAGAAAGTAAAGTTATCCATACAATAAACCTCCTGCATAAATAAAAAAGTAATTGTTAAATCAACGAACGAATCATGGTAAGTGCTTGAAATCCTTGTCATTATTATAGAAGAAAACCGGGTTTTATAGTGTGCATGTACTCATCTTTTTTTTGCCGTATCTCGACTGCTGTTTGCGGCAAAAGCAATAAGATTGAGCAAATAGCGTTTGTTGTTTCTGTTTAGTCTGCACAGAAAAACCGACTTCCAGCGAGCGGCAAACAAGTTGCGAAATCTGGCACAACCTGTGTCCGGCGCATTTCCTATAATTAAAATAGCGAGTAGTATCTCTATTTTTACAGGACTATCGGATGGAGGAATATCTATGCAGCAGACATTACAGACATTTTATCAAAATCTCGATCAATGCTACACACAAGGAGATGTTGATCAAGTCGAGCGATTCTTGCTGGAAGCCGAGGCACAGTATCGAAAAAACACGGCGGGAGCATCGGAAATTGGCATTGCCATTTATAATGAGTTGGGTTCTCTGTATCGCGGCATCAGCCGATATGATGCGTCGATTTCCTCGTTCCAGCACGCGAGAGAGCTGGTAAAACAGGAGATTGGCGCGGACAGCGTGCAGTATGCAACGGTACTCAATAATATGGCGGGCACCTGTCGACTGATGGGAAATTTTGATGATGCGCTCAAGCTGTTTCATCTGGCGGAAGAGATCTATGCCCGCGCCGGAGAGGAGCAGAGCTACGCCTATGCGAGCGTGCTCAATAATATGTCGCTGGTCTATCGAGAGCTGGAAGACTTGCAGCCAGCCATTGCCTATTTGGAAAAGGCACTGACGATCATTCAGACCATGCCGAACACGGAACAGGAAATTGCGATTACCTATAATAACTTGGCGGCGATGTATCGGCAGGCAGATGACACGGAAAAGGCAAAGCAGTGTGTCAATCTGGCCATTGACTTTTTTGAGCGGTGCCGTGAGGAAGAAAATGTGCACTATGCCGCCGGCCTCAACAGTCTGGCTGGATTCCTGTATGCAGAACAGGACTACATGCGTGCGCTTGAACTGTACCAAAAATCCGCACAGTACACCAAACGCTTTTTTGGAGAAAATATGGAGTACGGCATCACCTGCCGCAATATGTATTGGGTCTATGAACGGCTGGGGAAACGGCAAGAAGCGATACAAGCACTGGAAAAAGCGCGGGAGATTTTTGCTCGGGTGCTCGGAGAGAACGATGACCGAACCTGCGCCATTGCGGATGACCTGCGCCGACTGAAAGAAGGAAGCAGCACATGAGAGGACTGGAACTCGCGCGATATTATTATGAAACCGCGGGAAAACAGGCACTGGAACGACAGGTGCCGGATTTGGTGCCGCGGCTGGCTATCGGACTGGCGGGAGAGGGATCAGAATGCTTCGGTTTTGATGATGAGCTGTCCCGCGACCACGATTGGGGACCAGCATTTTGCATTTGGATGACAGAGGAGGACTTTGTCAGACATGGCGTGCAGGTGCAGGCGGTGTATCGCAGTTTGCCGGATGCCGTTGCCGGATTTTCCGTGCGAAAGAGCGGCGTGATGAGCAGCGGCCGTGTGGGCTGTTTGTGCATAGAGGATTGGTATCGCCGATATACCGGATATGCGCACGGACCGGAGACGCTGGCACAGTGGCGGCAGATCCCGGAGTCTTTTTTGGCAACTGCGACAAATGGAGAAGTTTTTGCCGATCCGCTTGGCATCTTTACCGGTATTCGGGAAAAGCTGCTGGCGCATTATCCGGAGGATATTCGCATCAAGAAAATTGTGGCGCGCGCGGCAACGATGGCGCAGGCGGGACAGTATAATTACCCGCGCTGCGTGCGCCGCGGAGATACCGTGGCGGCACAAATGGCAATCGCAGAATTTGCGCGCGCGGCGATGTCTATGGTATACTTGCTCAACCGGCGTTATGCGCCCTATTATAAGTGGACGCATCGCGGCATGAAAAATCTGGAAAAACTGCCGCGCGTGGCAGCACAGCTGGAAAAACTCAGCCGCGGAGAAGGCGAGGCACAGGAAATCATCGAAGGCATCTGTCTGAATGTTTCCGCTGAACTGCGCCGCCAGCATCTCACAACACGCGAAGACACGTTTTTGATTGACCTGTGTGCCGATATGATGCAGCGCATTCAAGACCCCAAATTGAGACAGACACACATCATGCAGGAGTGATAGAAATGGCAGCAATGACGATACATCCGCGCGTCAAGCGCATCGTGGAAGCGGAATGGAAGCTGTTCGATCAGGTGCAGAATATCGGCGGCCGTGCATCGTGTCAGGACAGCCCTGATACATTCTTTATCATGCGCAGCAGCCAGCTGATGGCGTGGAGCGAGGCGATGCAAGAGAGTTATTGGAACGATCTCACCACAGCGACACAGCAAGGACGCAATCTGCTGACGGAGAAATACGCCTATATGATGGCGCGAACCAGTCCGGCAGAATTTTCCCGCCTTCTCAGTCTTTTTCCGGCGCGCCTGCCGGAAAAAGACAAGTACATTGATGCCATCTGTGCGGTCAGCGTCGCGTGGCAGGAACAGCTCGCTGAACAGTATCCGCGTCTTGTCGGACACGGCAGAGCCATCCGCAAAGAGACAGATAGTCTGTATGAGACTTCCTTTGAGACCTACCTGTGGGGAGAATTGGCGACATATTCGCTGGATACGGTGAAGCTGTATCACGCGTATATCCAGCAGCTGGAAGCGCAAGGCAAGAGCTTATGTGAGATGATTTTGCAAAATACTGTGCAGCAGCTCGGCTATGCATCGCTGGCAGAGGCGGAAGCGAAACTAGAAGGAGGGGTATCGTGAATGAAAGAAACAAACGAGAAGACATCGAGATTTTCGGTGCTTCTGAAAATAATTTGAAGCATATTAACGTGACGATTCCGAAGGAAAAACTCGTGATTTTGGCGGGTGTTTCCGGATCCGGAAAAAGCTCTCTGGCGTTTGAAACCATTGCGTCAGAGAGCAGCAGACAGTGGCAGGCATCTTATCCGATGTTTTTGCGGCAGCGTCTGCCAAGATATGAAAAACCAAAGGTGGATGCGATATATAACTTGACGCCGTCTATCGTGGTCGACCAAAAAGCGATTGGTGCGAATATTCGCTCGACGGTGGGAACTGCTGTAGACGTTGCGCCGCTCATTCGCCTGCTGTTTTCGCGCGTGGGTCAGCCGAGTGCGGGTGGCTCGATGGCGTACTCTTTCAATCATCCGCACGGCATGTGCCCGGAGTGCACAGGTCTCGGGGAAAAAGTGACGCTGGACGAAAGCAAGCTGTTCGACATGGATAAGACCATCAACGAAGGCGCGATTCGCTTCAGTCAGTTTTCCGGCGGCAGCTGGCAGGAATTTTATTATAAATATAATCCGCTGTACAGCGCAGATAAAAAACTCAAGGATTTTACCGAAGAGGAATGGAAAGCGTTTCGCATTGGACCGGATGAGCCACTTGTCATGGACTTCATTCGCAACAATACCGGACAGGTTTCCAAGCTGCCGTATGAAGGCGTTGTCGCGCGATTTAATCGGTTGTATTTGAACCGAGATATTTCTAAGCTGCGCAAGAGCGTGCGCGAGGAAGCGATGCAGTTTATCAAAAAGGGTACGTGCCCGGCGTGTGGCGGCAGCGGACTCAATCCCAAGGCACTGGCATCTAAAATCAATGGGTATAACATTCGAGACTATAACGAGATGCAGATCAGCGATTTGATTCCTGTGCTCGAAGCCATTGACCATCCGCTCGGCAAGTCCATTGCGGCACAGATTCTCGCGTGTCTGCGGCATATGGTAGATGTCGGCTTGGGATACCTGAGCTTGTCGCGCCGCACGGATACGATGTCGGGCGGCGAGTCTCAGCGGCTCAAGATGGTGCGTCATTTGGGCAGTAGCCTGAGCAATATCACGTATATTTTTGACGAGCCGACGGCGGGTCTGCATCCGGCGGATGCACAAAAGATTGGCAAGCTGCTGCTTGCCCTGCGCGACAATCACAATACCGTGCTTGTGGTAGAACACAGCCGACAGATGATAGAGCTGGCGGATCATGTCATTGAGATGGGACCGCTGGCGGGCGCAAAGGGCGGCAAAGTGGTCTTTCATGGCACGGTTGAACAGCTCAAACAGACGAACACGCTGACGGCGGTATCGATGCGCGAAAAGATTTCGCTCAATACCCAGCCGCGCCCGTGGACACAGAGCTTTTCTCTAAAACATGTCTCACGCAATAACTTGAAAGATGTCTCTGTCGAAATTCCCAAAGGCGTTTTGACGGCGGTAACCGGTGTGGCCGGTTCCGGCAAGAGCAGCTTGATTCGGCAGGAATTTGTCGAGCGGTATCCAGAGTGCATTGTCATTGACCAGAAGCCGATTGGCACTTCGGCGCGTTCGACACCGGCGACGTATACCGGCGTCATGGACGATATTCGCAAGTTATTCGCCAAGGAAAACGGCGTCAGTGCGCAGTGGTTCAGCTTCAATTCCAAGGGCGCGTGTCCGGTGTGCAAGGGAAAGGGCGAAATTACGCCGGATGTCGCCTTTGCCGATCCGGTTGCCATTTTGTGTGAAGAATGCATGGGACGGCGATACAATCCGACAGCACTCAGCTATCCGTATCACGGCAAGAACATCGAAGAAGTCATGGCGCTGACCATCAATCAGGCGTTGGCCTTCTTCCCGCAGCCGAAAATTCACGAACGGCTGCAGTGTATGCTGGATGTCGGTCTGGGATACATGACGCTGGGACAGCCGACAAGCACGCTGTCCGGCGGCGAGATTCAGCGGCTCAAGATGGCGAGTGAGCTGCACAAGCAGGGCAATGTATATGTGCTCGATGAACCGACGACGGGACTGCACAACCGCGATGTGGAGCGGTTACTGGCACTGCTGCGCCGCATTGTCGATCAGGGGAATACGGTGATTGTTGTAGAGCACAGACAGGAGCTGATTGCACAGGCGGATTGGGTGATTGATTTGGGACCGGAAGGCGGCAGAGCAGGCGGTGAGGTATTGTTTACCGGAACGCCGGAACAACTGCTTGCGTGTCCGCATTCTCTGACCGGACGGTATTTGCGAAATAATGTATAAGAAAAATGCGTGAAGCGAGAAACGGCAAAAAAACAAAGAAGAAAAGCACATACATTTTCTCGACTTCGCGTATAATAGAATTATAGAAAAAAACAAAAAGATACACCATAAGACACTACCTGTTTCCGGTGTCTGGAGAGCATGAGTCTTTCGTTGTGGCTTTCCCATTTCCCATGCGCAGACTGCCTTGCTTCGCTCTTCAGATGATCCGACTATAAATCCTGTTTTGTTTGTCGAATGGCTGGGCTGCAGCAGCTCAGCCAGACAAGCAAAAATCAAAAAAGCCCACCTTTCAGAAGGATAAATTCTTGAAAATGCATCTTTTTCTCCTTATTTTTGTTGTATTTTCGTCGGCACAGGGAATGCATCCTTCTATTCTAATTCGACCGGCGCAGTACGGTCTCTGTCAGATTTCCGTCATGGCAGAGACCATGCGCACCTCTCAATGATAACATATCACAACACAAAAGCGTGCAGCACATCGGGAATCCGGATGTGCTGCACGCTTTTGCAAATATATGGAAAAGTGAAGAAAAGTATGCTATAATAAAAATACAGTATAATAATCAGAAGGGAACAGAACATATGATTCAAGATATTGCACCGAAAAAATTTCATATCGAGTACAAGAACATACAGCCGACATGGGATGACACGGTTTTTGTGTTCCGCGG
>NZ_JBNMHC010000059.1:0-8789 GCF_050872565.1 Butyricicoccus sp.
CCCTGTCGAATCACATCCATTGCCCGCTGTACCGCTTCTTGTTTTGTGATGGCATCGAATTTGACGCCAAGAATGGAAACCTTATTCACACACTCTTCCTCCTTTTGGGAGCGGATTTTTTGTCCAGTATTTGTTCTCAATGATTTATTATATCATAGCCCATACAAAAAGGGAAAGAAAAATCACGAAGATCTATATTTTCGGTCATTATATCAGTTCTATCCCATCGTTTCAACTATAATTCTGTAAACAAATTCATAAGAATGCCGCCCATCCCGTTTCCGGAAGAGCGGCATTTGTTTTTCGATATTACAGCGTTACCTTGCGGAAGGATTTCTTACCCTTGCGGATAATCATGCCATCTCCGGCAAATGCATCTGCGCCGTAGTCAGCATAAACATCGGTGACCTTCTCATCATTGATGGTCAAACCGCCCTGCTGGATGGTGCGGCGTGCTTCGCTCTTAGACTTAACCAGACCGGTCTTTACCAGCAGATCCATCGCGCCGATCTTGCCATCGGTCAGATCTTCTGCGGTCAGTGCTGTGGTCGGCATATCAGCAGAAGCGCCGCCGGAGAATGCAGCCTTTGCGGCATTCATTGCCTTCTCTGCTTCTTCCTTGCCGTGAACCATTGCGGTGATCTCGTATGCCAGACGCTCCTTCGCCTTATTCAGACCAGCACCTTCCAGCTTCTCGTACTCTGCAATCTCTTCCAGAGACATAAAGGTCAGCATCTTCATGACACGGATAACATCCGCATCATTGATGTTTCTCCAGTACTGGAAGAACTCATACGGAGAAGTCTTTTCCGGATCGAGCCATACAGCGCCCTTTTCGGTCTTGCCCATCTTCTTGCCTTCCGAAGTGGTCAGCAGGGTGAAGGTCAGGCCGTATGCATCATCCTTGCCGTCGACACGACGAATCAGGTCAGCGCCGTTGATGATATTCGACCACTGGTCATCGCCGCCCAGCTCCAGATGGCAGCCCATGGTGCGGTACAGATGCAGGAAGTCATAGCTCTGCAGCAGCATGTAGTTGAACTCGATAAAGCTCAAGCCCTTTTCCAGACGCGTCTTGAAGCACTCAGCCGTCAACATACGGTTGACAGAGAAATGAACGCCTACTTCGCGCAGGAAGTCCATGTAGTTGAACTTCAAAATCCAATCGGCATTGTTGAGCATGGTTGCCTTGTTGTCGTCAAAGTCGACCAGTCTGCGCATCTGCTTGCGGAAGCATTCTGCATTATGGTCAATCTGCTCCTTGGTCAGCATCTTACGCATATCGGTCTTGCCGGTCGGATCGCCGATCATGGTCGTGCCGCCGCCGATGAGGGCGATCGGATGATGGCCAGCCTTCTGTAAGCGAGACATAACAACCAGCTGCAAGAAGTGACCAACATGCAGCGAATCAGCTGTTGCGTCAAAACCAATATAGAATGCAGTCTGATGGTTATCCAGCAGATCGCGGACTTTTTCCTCGTTTGTGCACTGGGCAATTAAGCCACGTGCCTGAAGTTCTTCGTAAACTTGTGACATCGTTTTGAAACCCTTTCTGTTTGTTTATAAGCAAACCGATGATCCGGTTACTTTTTCTTGTTTGCCGCTGCCCGCTCCAAAAGCTCGGCAGCATTTTGCATGGAAAGCTCGGTGATGGCGTCACCGGACAGCATTCGCGCCAGCTCTCCCACGCGTTCTTCTTCATTCAGATTGAATACATCTGTGAATGTATATTCCTCTGACAATGATTTTTTTATCAGCAGATGATGGTCTCCCATCGCTGCCAGCTGCGGCAGATGTGTGACGCACAGCGTTTGCTTTCTGCGCGAAATCTCCCCCAGCTTGAGGGCAATCTTCTGCGCCGCTCTGCCGCTGACGCCGGTATCAATCTCATCAAAAATAAGTGTACCCACATCTTCCGTCTGCGTCAAGACATTTTTTATCGCCAGCATAATGCGGGACAGCTCACCGCCCGATGCAATCTTAGACAACGGCTTAACCGGCTCGCCCGGATTGGTCGAAATTAAGAAACGAACTTCGTCCATGCCATGCGGATTGAGCTTGGTCTGACTGGATACCTGAATGCTGATCCGCACTTTTGGCATATCCAGATCTTTCAGCTGTTCGACAATCTTTGCTTCCAATAATTCTGCCGCTTGACGGCGGTGTTTGGACAGTTCTCCGGCAATTTCCCGCGCTTTTGTCAGCGTCTGATGGTATTCTTCCATCATTTCATCCTTGCGGTCATCTGCATTCTCCAGCTCACCCAGTTCTTTAGAAGCCTTGTCATAGTATGCAAGCACTTCTTCGACTGTCGCGCCGTATTTGCGGCGCAAGCGATAGATGGTATCCAAACGCTCTTCTACTGCATCGCGTTCCTGCGGCGAGAAATCAACATCTGCCGCAAGCATCGCAACCGATGCTGCCAGATCCTCTACTTGATACCGGATTTCTTCCGCTTTCTGCGATAAATGATTCAAATCCTGAGACAGCGTTGCTACATCTGCCAGTTCATCCGCCGCCCGGGAAAGCAAATCCATAGCACCATCGTCTTCTTCGTTGCCGGAAAGCAGCTTGCTCGCCGCTTGCAGGGAATATGCCAATTGTCCGGCGTTTTCAAAAAACTGCCGCCGTTCCGTCAGTGTTTCCTCTTCCCCTGCTTTCAGCTCTGCTGCCGCGATTTCTTCCATTTGGTATCGCAGCATGTCAATGCGCTGTTCGCGCTGCTGGCCGCTTTTTTCCAGCTCGCGGATTTTACTGCGCAGGGTGTGCAGTTTGGCATACATCGGCCGAAACTGCTCCAGCAATGGTTCTGCCTCAAAAAAGCTGTCCAGAAAGTCAATGTGATATTCTTCCTGCATCAGCTTTTGTCCATCATGCTGACCGTGAATGTTAATCAAATACGGACTCAGCGTCTTAAGCACAGAGGCAGATACCGGGCGCATATTGACACGGCACACGCTGCGTCCTTCCGCGGACAATTCTCGCTGAATGCGAACGGTTCCGTCCTCTTCCGTGTCCAGTCCCAGCTCTTCCAGCTGTCGCTTCAGTGCCGGCGGAATATCCTCAAACACCGCGCTGACAAAGCCTTTTTTTGCACCGTTGCGAATGAGTTCTCGGCTGGTGCGCTGTCCTAAAATCGCGCCAATCGAATCAATGATAATGGATTTTCCGGCACCTGTCTCACCGGTCAGCACAGTAAATCCCGGCTGTAAGACAATATCTGCCTGTTCAATAATTGCAATATTCTCAATGTGAAGCAGGCTCAGCATATCGGCACCTCTTTTATTTCAAGTTTTTCTTGGTTGCTTCGCAAAATTCTACGGCGCTCTCGTTGTCTTTCATCGCGATGAATACCGTATCATCACCGCTGATCGACCCTAGCGCATTGGGCAGACGCATGGCATCAATCGCATTGGCTGCCGCCGGTGCCAATGCCGGAAATGTCTTAATCACGACAATATTTTGTGCAGCCGCCACACTGGTAACACATTCTCGGAAAATGTTCTGCAAGCGGCTCGCATAACTGTTTTCCGCTTCCTGCGTTGATGTCGCATAGCGATATTTTCCGGACGGAGACAGGATTTTAATGAGACGCAGTTCTTTGATGTCGCGGGAAACCGTTGCCTGTGTCGTCTCATAGCCCAACAGACGTAGGCGCGAAGAAAGCTCTTCCTGCGTCTCAATCTCATTGGTTTCAATGAGCTCCAGAATTTTTGCTTGGCGTTGAAATTTCATGATGATTCACCTTTTATACGCGCCGAATGGTCAGCTTTTCATTTAACAGCGAATAGAAGCTATTTCCCTTGACGCGAAGCAGCTGCGTGCAAAACGGAGCCTTGCGAATGGATACGCGGTCGCCGTCCATCAGTTCAAATCCTCTGCGTCCATCACAGGACACAAAAATCGTTGCATCGTTAAAAAATCGCGGTTCAATGCTGATTTCTCGATGCGGAGAATAGATATACGATTTCGCGTTTACTTCATGCGGACAAATCGGTACCACCGAAATATTTTCCGCAGACGGCTCGATAATCGGCCCTCCTGCCGCCAGCGAGTACGCCGTACTGCCCGTCGGTGTCGCAACAATGACACCGTCGCCATGCAGAGAACAGACCGCTTGATTATCGCAGAAAATGTCCAGCAGACTGATACGGAAAATCGAGCCGGTTTTGACAATGGCTTCGTTGAGTGCCATAGAACGATATACCAGCTGATCTCCGCGCGTGACATCGACATCCAGCATCATACGGTCATCAATGGTATAATTTCCTTCAAAAACACGCTGAATCATGCGGAATTCCGGAAACTCCACTTCGGTCATAAAACCGACATGTCCCATATTGACGCCGAAAATCGGCACATGATACGGTGCTGCATGTTGTGCCATCGAAAGAATCGTGCCGTCTCCACCGAGCACCACAATGAAGTCTGCTTCAATCATCGCCTTCTGCAAGGTATGCACGAGAAATCCATCGGTATCAATGCCGATCTCCAATGCACGCTCCGCCAGAATGACTTCTGCACCGAATTCCCGAATGACATCCGCCGCCTGCCGAACCGCCAAGCCCATGCCTTCTTTGCCGGTGTTCGGCCAGATCATGACTTTTTTAATTGGATGCTGTAAGCGTTCATTCGTCATGTTTATCTAATGCTCCATGTGCCTCTTCCACCAAGGCCGCCGTGTCAATGTCAGCATCTTCTCCATCTTTTCCGATGTATCCCAAAAATTCAATATTACCTTCCGGTCCCTTGATTGGTGAGAAGGTCAAGTTATAAATATGGAAACCTGCTTCGTGTGCATTTTCGACAAACGCGTTGAGTACGTCCAGATGAATTTCCGGCTCGCGTACGACACCCTTTTTGCCGACTTTGCCCTTGCCAGCTTCAAACTGCGGCTTAATCAGGCACGCAATGCGTCCATGCTCGTTTAACAGCTGTGCAACTACCGGCAGCACCAGCTTGAGCGAGATAAAAGACACATCAATCACGGCGAAGTCCGGGACATCATCCAGCATATCCGGTGTCACCTTGCGAATATTGGTTCGCTCCATACAAACGACACGCGGATCCTGTCTCAGCTTCCAGGCAAGCTGACCATATCCGACATCAATCGAATAGACTTTGCGCGCACCGCGCGTCAGCAGGCAGTCAGTAAAGCCGCCTGTCGATGCACCGATGTCCATCACGCACAGATCCTTCGGATCAATCTGAAAATAATTGAGTGCCTTTTCGATTTTCAGTCCGCCGCGGCTGACAAACGAATTGGTCTTTCCGCGGATTTCGATTTCGGCATCCTCTGGAATACTCATGCCAGCTTTGTCCGCTTTCTGATTGTTCACATAGACAATGCCGCTCATAATAATCGCTTTGGCACGCTCCCGGGACGGCACCATGCCTTTTTCAAACAGAAGAACGTCCAGTCTCTTCTTTTTCATGCTGTATAGCCTCCAAACAGGTCTTGGCAACTGTGTTGCCGTCTAAATGGTAATATTCATAAATCTGTCGCACAGCGCCTTGCGGAGCAAAGCTGCTGTCAGTATTGAACAGACGAATCCATTTCGTCTGCATCTGCTTCAATGCCAATTGTTCCGTCAATGCCTGACCGATGCCGCCTGCGTGCACAACGTCCTCAATAACTGCGACGCGCCCGCAGGTCTGTATATCCCGTAGCAGTTCCTCAGAAAAATCCGCGGTCAAGATATTGATTTTATACACTGCTGCGTGAATGCCGTGCTCTTGGAGCTGATCCGCTGCTTGCAATGCTTCATTTATCATAATTCCGTATGATATAAGTACCATATCGGTGCCCTTGCGCAGACAGGCTGCACTTTGTCCCTGCCAATGGTCCTCTTGATAGGTACCTTCTCCACCACGCGGATACCGCAGGGCAATCGGGCCTTCTGTGTGCGCAACGGCTGCTCGCAGCATACCGCGCAGCTCTGCATAACTCGACGGTGCGAGCAGCGTCATGTTCGGAATCTGACGCAGAAATCCCACATCAAACACACCGTTGTGTGTTGCACCGTCTTCTCCGACGATGCCCGCACGATCAATGCCCAAAATAATCGGCACGCGATCAATCGCTACATCGTGAATGAGTTGGTCATACGCTCGCTGCAAAAACGTAGAATACAGCGCGCAAACCGGCCGAAGTCCCTGCTTTGCCATACCTGCGGTCATGGCAACCGCATGTTCTTCCGCAATGCCGACGTCGAAAAATCGCTGCGGATACAGCTGAGAGAAGGTTCCTAACCCTGTACCGGACGGCATTGCCGCGGTAATCGCACAAATTTTCACGTCAGTCTTTGCTAAGCGCACCAATTCTTTGCCAAATTCTGTCGAAAAATTGGTCGCAGATTTTTTGAGCGGCTGACCGGTTCCGATATTGAATTTAGAAACACCATGATATTTATTCGGGTGTTGTTCTGCGTAGCTGTAGCCCTTGCCCTTCTGTGTCTTCACGTGAATCAGCACCGGCTTTTTCATGTCCTTTGCTATTTTCAGCAAATCGCAGACTGCAAGTACATCATGACCGTCTACCGGTCCCAAATAGGTAAAGCCCATCTGCTCAAACATAGAGCATTGCAGAACCATAGATTTTACCGCTCGTTTGGAACGGGAAATCCAATTTGCTGCCCGTTCCCCTACGCGGGAACGATCCAGCACTTGTTTGACATCCTGCTTCATGCGGATGTACTCCGGCTGTACGCGCAGATGCTGCAAATGACGGCTCATTGCGCCGACATTCTTATCAATGGACATATTATTGTCATTGAGCACAACAATGAGTGGTTCTTTGCTGGCTCCGGCAGAATTGAGCGCTTCATACGCCATGCCGCCGGTCAGCGCGCCGTCGCCAATGACTGCAACGACGGAATAATCTTCGCCTAGTAACGTGCGGGCGTGCGCCATGCCTTGCGCAACGGAAATCGAGCAGGATGCATGGCCGGTAATGCAAGCATCGTGTACTGATTCCGACGGCTTCAAAAATCCAGAAATACCGCCCAATTGACGCAGTTCACCGAACTGATCCTTTCGCCCTGTCAAAATCTTATGTGTATAGCACTGATGGCCTACATCAAAAATCAGACGATCTCGTGATGTATCAAAACAGCGATGCAGGGCTACTGTCAGTTCTACGACACCAAGATTCGACGCCAGATGTCCGCCGGTCTGAGAGACATGATCTAGCAAAAACTGCCGAATTTCTCCGCAAAGCTCATCCAATTGTTCTTTTGTCAGCGATCCCAGCATCGAGGGCAAATCGTCTCGATCCAAAAGACCATATCGCATCGTCTCTTTCTGCTTTTCCATCTCTTAACCCCAAATTCCAATAAGATGCCGCTGAAATCAGCGGCATCTGTTTATTTTTTCCATGGCAGGACCGATAACACACGACCGGTAAGAAACACAATATCTTCACTGTGAGAAATCGCAAACGTCTTGCCAATCGCCTTGCCGCCAATCGTCAGAGAAGATACGCAGCCTGTGATAATCAGCGATAGAATCACAGAACGCATATCGGTTCCATCCTGCGTCAGCCGTGTAATAATGACAGCACTTGTCGCGCCGGAAATAATGCCGGAAATATCTCCGACAACATCGTTGCAGAAGCTGCCGACCTTTTCTGCATTTCTTGCGATCCAAATCGCCTGCTTGGCGCCCTTGACGCGCCGCGCCGCCATAGAATGGAATCGCTTTTCCGTTGCAACCGTTGATGCGACACCAATAATATCAAAAAGGATGCCGAGTGCAATAAAGGCAAACAGAATGACAAAGGCAACGATATTGCCTACGCTCTCCAGTGCCCGCTTTGATGTGTACGACATGAGTACAGACAGAAAAAAGCTGGTTATGCTGATCGTTGCGATCCACCGCACGTTGACGGAATTGCCGCTCTGTTTCTGCTTTGTTTTCTTTTTCGGTTTACCTGTGTCACTGTCCAAGTGATCTGCCCTCCATATTCACGATGTTTGTATTTATTCTCTTCTAAATATTTTAAGATGAATTGCATAGTATGTCAAGCGATTTGGATTTCTTTCTGAATCTATGCCAAAAAGGCGCGAAAAAAGCGCCGCATTACCAGTAATGTTTCATTTCTGGCAACATAGCGCTTCTGTATGTTTATACAACGAGGGTGGCAGCAGGCAGAGTAAATCTTACGGCTTGAGGTTCGGTTGGATTTCCCCAGAGACGACCAACCGTTGCCAGTTGGCGGTTTCCCATTATGGTCTTTGCCGGGTCGTTACCGATTCCGGGACCGAATTGCCACTTAGTCCGTACTGCAATCCTCTGCCTGCCCAATTACGACAGTCTAGGCGATTTCCGCGACAGTCACTCCGATTCTTAGCCTCTTTTGCAAGGTAGGTTTCACGGGTCAATACAGGAGACGATCATGGCCATGACCACGCATCTGCGGACACCCGATCCCCCAGACTCACGCAAGGCAGGCTACGCTGCACACAGCGTCTTTGCAGTCAAAGCTGCATTCGCACCGCATTGCAGGTTTATTCCGATTCCGTAAAGAATCCATCAACCCGAAGGTGTATAGGTTCTCTACAGCAAACGGTCTCCACGGAAATAGGAACTATATTCCCATGCCATTGGGAAGCATCCTAAAACCTTAACCCCCAGCATCCACCCCAAACTGGGCGTAAGAAGCAAACACCAGGGACTTCATCGATGTGCCTTTCTACGGATTTTTAGGCCCGTCTTATGAGTCGAAGCGGCTGACTAGAATACTGCGCCACCGCGTATTACTTTACCATACCTTGTTTTCTTTTTGCAAG
>NZ_JBNMHC010000060.1:0-8771 GCF_050872565.1 Butyricicoccus sp.
AGCAGTCGATGAATTCGCTGCGATTGTTCCGTTTCACTCATGCGACCGGGCAGACGGAAACTGTGAATTAGCTGCATCATCATGTTTTTCGTGGCTGTAGATGACGGCGGCGTAAATGCAATACGGCTGGTGTCCAAACTGAGAATATAAGAGAAAAACTCTTTTGTGTTGCAGCCTTCAATATGCATCCAAAGGGTTTCGCTTGGTTCTAATGCATGGAAACGATGGGGCAGGGTGCAGTCGATCAAAGCGATTTGACCAGAGCAGACGATATTGCGAACACCGGCATTTTCGACTTGTACGCGACCAGAACAGACATAATATAGGGTAGAATTGCGATGGCTGGGCAGCTGCGCCACATCGCAGTCATCTCGAAAATCATATTCTGGTGTGCAGTAGTAATGTCCGCACCGCGTGATATAGTAGAATAATTTCCCGGCGGCAGCGCTTGGCGTGTTAAAATAACGATCCGATTGCAGCAAGACACCGGGTTCTGTACATTTTCCCATGAAATTCCTCTCCTTTTTCTTCAGTATATCATTTTTACGGTATAAAATCAAAAGAGAAGCTGTCTTGACAAACGAACGAAAGCGTGTTATTCTAATCATAGGCAAAATGAAACACACAGTTGCCGACCATATGTAGGTCACAAAGCGAAATCCCCAGTAGGGTGCTACTACTGGGGATTTCTTCTGCTTTTACGGAGCAGTCAACCTTGGTTGATTACCGTGAGATTATTTCCGTCCATCCAACCATTTGCAAATGTAATAAGCGATGACACTTGCCACGATGGAAAGAATGAATGAAACACACAGTTCCATAATCATATGTAAGTCACCTCCTCTCTGTCACAGGAGTGTGCCAGAGACACGGTAACAAATCTATTATAGCAAATATTTGACAGATAGCAACAGAAATTCTCTCTCTTTACAACAGCTCTCTTTTTTCTTATAATGACAGAGAAAGCGAAAAAGGAGAATGTATCATGAAATTGACCATGTTGGGAACCGGCAATGCGCTGGTGACGGAATGTTATAACACTTGCTTTGTGCTCAGCGAAGGGGACAAGCACTTTATGATAGATGCAGGCGGCGGAAATACCGTTTTGCATCAGCTGAAACAGGCGGGCATTGATGTCAATACCATTCACGACCTGTTTTTAACACACAAGCATGTGGATCATTTTATGGGCGTGATTTGGATGATTCGCATCATTTGCCAGAACATGCAGAAGGGTGTTTATCTGGGAGAAGCGCGGATTTATGGTCACGCGGAAGTGATAGAACAGGTAAATCAGGTTGCACATATGCTTCTAGGTAAAAAGCAGACCAAGTATATCGGAGACCGTGTTCATCTTATCGCTGTGGCAGATGGTGAAACACGAGAAATTCAGGGCAATTCGGTTACCTTCTTTGATATTCAATCTACAAAGGCGAAGCAGTTTGGATTTCAGATTACCCTGCCTGACGGAAAGCGTTTGACTTGCTGCGGCGATGAACCGTATCGGGAATGTGAAGAAGCATATGCGAAACACAGCGATTGGCTGCTGCACGAGGCCTTTTGCTTGGATGCACAGGCAGATATTTTCCATCCGTATGAAAAGAGCCATTCTACAGCAAAGGATGCCTGTCAGACAGCAGAAAAACTGCATGTCAAAAATCTTGTCTTATATCATACCGAAGACAAAAACATTGCTCGTCGGCGCGAGCTGTATACAGCGGAAGGTCAGCCGTATTTTAGCGGAAACCTGTATGTGCCGGATGATTTAGATGTCATAGAACTGTAAAAAATAAGTCTGATTCAACAGAATCAGACTTGTTTTTTTAGCTTACGATATACCGTGAAGTACATTGTTGTAAAACTTGCTACACCGCCGAGTAAGTTGGAAATCGGTTCGGCAAGGAAAACGCCGTTGACACCGAGACTGGCGATATGAGGCAGAAGCAGCGTCAGCGGAATCACGACAATCACCTTACGGAAGATGGAAAAGAAAATCGCTTGGTGTGACTTGCCCAGAGCGGTAAAGACCGATTGGGCGGAGAATTGAAATGCCATAAAGCAAAAGCCGAAGAAATACAGATGCATAGATGGCACGCCTGCGGCAAGCAATTGCGGATCCGTATTGAAGATAGAAATAAAAAAGTGCGGGAATAGAGAGACAATGCCCCACATGAGTATCGAATAGACAAACAACAGCCAAGATAAAAAGACAATGGCTTTTCGGACGCGTTGCAGCAGGGCTGCGCCATAATTAAAGCTGATGACCGGTTGCGCGCTGCTGGAAATGCCGTTGACAGGAAGCATGATGATTTCTCGTACTGAATTGAGCACAGTCATGACACCGACGTACAGATCGCCGCCAAAGGTCTGCAAGGTGCTGTTGCAGGCAACCTGTACCAAGCTGTTTGTAACGTTCATGGTAAAACCGGCAAGTCCAAGGGTCAAAATTTTCTGTACACGCTGAGCTTGCAGCCGCATATGCTTGATACGGATGCGCAGCAGGGTTTTGGAACCGGTTAGAAATCGGAACGTCCAAAGGGCAGAGACAAATTGCGAGATCACCGTCGCACACGCCGCGCCACGCACGCCCATGTGCAGAACGAAAATAAAGATCGGATCGAGAATCAAATTGAGCACGGCGCCGATGATGACGGTTAACATGCCGGTAGTACCAAAACCCTGTGCGTTGATGAACTGATTGAGTCCCAGCGATAGCATGACAAAAATTGTGCCGAAAAGATAAATTGTAATATATGACATTGCATAGGGCAGTGTCGTTTCACTCGCGCCGAGTGCCAGAAGCAGAGGACGGCGGATGAGCAGTCCCAAGACGGTCAGAGAAGTACCGATGCCTAAAAGCAAGGTAAAGCAATTGCCCAAGATGGCTTCTGCTTCTTCGGTTTCTCCGGCGCCGCGCTTCATCGAAAACAGCGGTGCACCGCCCATGCCAACAAGGTTGGAAAATGCCAAAATCATGGTAATAATGGGAAAACATACGCCTAAACCGGTTAAAGCGTGCGTTGCATCGGCACCAATTCTGCCGATGTATACGCGGTCGATGATGTTATATAAGACGTTGACCAGCTGGGCCAGTGTCATAGGTACGGCAAGCCGAACGATGTTGGCAGACACGCTGCCCTGAGAAAAATCTGTATTGGTCTGCGCTTGCAAGACAGTCGCTTCCTTTCTGAAACTTATAGATTCTTGAAAAATATTATAACATCTTGCTGCAGAAAAAGCAAAAGATTGGCTATCTTTCAAATTGACATAACACAAGCAATTTTGTATGCTAGTGTTCGTGAGAAACAATATAAGACGAAAGGTAGTACATGCAACAAATGAAACAAGAACAATCTTTTTTCCAACGCATTGGAAAAGATAAGCGATATATCGTATTCAACTTATTTTTCGCTTATTTTTCGCTGGGCGTAGCGCTGATTATGCTCGGCTCCGTGCTTCCGGTGCTTAAATCGGACTATGCACTCAATTATCAGGTCGGCGGTATGCTGCTGTCTGTACAGTCGATTGGCTATGCCGTAGCCGGTCTCGGCGCAGGCTTTCTGCCGCTGTATCTTGGCTTGAAAAAATCGTTTATTTTGCTGACTTCCGGTACTTGCATCGGCATGGGAATGCTGCTCGCAAGCGGCAATCCGGTCTGGCTGCTCCTTGCAATGGGCTTAATTGGCATCAGTAAGGGCGCAGTGACCAACTACAACAATCAGATCATGACAGAATTGGCAGAAGGCGATGCCGGTCCGCTCAACCTGATGCACGCATTTTTTGCCATTGGCGCATGTCTGGCACCGCTTATCGTATTGGTATGCGGAAAAATTGATGCGAGCGGCTGGAGACTGGCGGTTTTCCTGTCAGCAGCAGCGGTCGGCGTGGGACTGATTGCTATGTTCCGCATGAAAATGCAGGACACCGAACCGACGCAGGAACACAGCGAAAATAAAACCAAGGTGTCTTATGGCTTTTTCAAAGAAAAGATCTTTTGGATTACCATGCTCATTTGCTTTTTCTATCAGGGCATTGAGGGAACCATGATGGGCTGGCTGACATCGTTCTTTGTCGATTCGCATGTGATGACAGACAGCTTTGCACAGGTGGTTACGTCTACGCTGTGGATCGCTCTGCTCATCGGCCGCATCAGCTGTTCGCGTTTGGCTGCCAAGTTCAAGCCGAGCCAGATGATTCTGGCAATGGCTATTGGTCAGTTTGTCTTTTTGACTATGCTTGTCACGAGTCATAGTTTTGTCGGCATGATGATTGCGACGATTGGTCTGGGTCTCAGCATGTCCGGTATGTATGGCACCTCGGTATCGAATGCCGGTGATTTGTTCACTCGCTACCCGGTATGCATGGGCTTCTTCGTTCTGATGACCAGCTCCGGCGCAGTAGTTGCTCCGGCAGTTGTCGGTGCGGTGGCAAATGCATCGAATATGCGTCTGGGCATTTCGTGCCTGCTGCTGGCAGCGGTTGCACTGGTTGTCATGGCTCTCGGCAATATGCGCATGGGATACCTGCGCCGCCGGAGAGCAAAGCAAGCAGGAAAACAGCACGCATAATTTTGTATTCTTTCAAAATAAAGAAATCCCGCGGTTTTTACACCGCGGGATTTTTGTATCCATAGAAGATAACTGTTTACTTGTTCACGCCAAAATGAATGGTGGTATCTTCGTCGTTTCGCTGCTGCAAGTGCATATTCAGCGGCATTACCCAGCTGTTGTGATCGGTATGCAGCAGTTCCTCTGCCAGCTCAGACATTGGCTCGCCGAGATAGGTATCGTACAAGACATTAATTTCCTTGTTCTCGTGTGAGTAACGCAGCGGGCTGAGTCGGTCAAGACTGTACAGCATATTGCCGCGTGCGTCAGCAAGTTCGTTCTGCTCGAACGGAATCGGCTGACCGCCGCCGCCAACACAACCGCCCGGACATGCCATGATTTCCACGAAGTCATAGTGTACTTTATGGGTCAGAACTGCCTGAATCAGCTTGCGGGCGTTGCCCAGACCGCTGGCAACAGCACAGCGAATGGTCGTGCCGTTGAGGTCAAACTCGGCTTCACGCCAGCCCTCCTGACCACGAATAGAACGGAAAGCATCTGCTGGAGCGTTTTCTCCGACAACCGTGTGATATGCCGTGCGCAGAGCAGCTTCCATCACACCGCCGGTTGCGCCAAAGATGACACCGGCACCGGAGCCGATGCCGAGCGGAGAATCAAACTCTGCTTCCGGCAGACTGAATACATTGATGTTCTGCATCCGCATCAGGCGATCCATCTCACGGGTGGTGAGTACGATGTCAACATCCTGCATTCCATGTTTCTTATTGCGGTCAAAGACATGACCATCTTTTTCTGCCTTTTTGGCAATACACGGCATGATAGCAACACTGCAAATCTTTTCCGGATCAATGCCCATTTTTTCGGCAAAATATGTCTTGGTAATCGCGCCAAACATCTGCATCGGGCTCTTGGCAGTAGAAATCTGCGGTACGAGCTGCGGGTACTGTGACTTGACAAAGCGCATCCAGCCCGGGCAGCACGATGTAAACATCGGCAGATCTTTCAGCTCACCGTTTTGCAGGCGCTTCAGGAATTCGGTGGACTCTTCCATGATGGTCAAATCCGCAGAAAATGCGGTGTCAAAGACATAATCAAAGCCCATCGAGCGCAGAATAGCCGTCAAGCGGCGAACCGTTGCCATTTCACGCGGCAGACCGTGTGTTTCGCCCCAAGCGGCGCGAACCGCCGGTGCGATCTGTACTACAGTGATCTTGTTCGGATCGCGCAGAGCGTCCAATACTTCACGGGTGTCGTCGCGCTCACGCAGCGCACCGACCGGACAATGGGTGATGCACTGTCCGCACAGCGAGCAATCGGAATCCTTGATGCGTCGGTTGTAGGTAACATCGACGGTCGTGCGGGAACCCGAACCGCTCATACCCCAGATGCCCAGCGTCTGAATCTTTTCGCAGTACTGCACGCAGCGCATACATTTGATGCACTTTTGCACATTGCGGTACAGCGGGAAGGTTTCTGTCCAGATACGCTTAGGCAGATCCTTTTTGTATGGATTCTTGAGCAGACCAAAGTTGTTGGCTACCTGCTGCAATTTACAATTTCCGGCGCGGACACAGATTGAACACTCGCCGTCGTGCTGAGAGAGCAGCAGCTCTACATTGATGCGGCGTGCTTCCAGTGCGCGATGGGAGTTGGTATGGACAACCATGCCTTCGTATACGAGGTTATTGCAGGAGGAGACCAGACGGCTCTCTCCTTCGACCTCGACACAGCAAATGCGGCACGCGCCAATTTCATTGATTTCCTTGAGATAACAAAGGGAAGGAATGGTGACGCCGGCCTTGGCAGCGGCTTCCATAATCGTTGTGCCTTCCGGTACGCGGACGGCAATGCCGTTGATAATTACATTTACCATTGTCTCATTCGACCTCCTCTAAAGTTGCCGTAGCCGTAATGATCGCAGCGCAGGCAGCGGGACGATTCCTGAAGAACTTCTTCCTCTGTCATGCATTCCTTGATGTCGTCAAAGTTATCGACACATTCACATGCCGGACGGGTGCGGACATTGACACGGCCGCAAGCGGTTGTCGGAGACAGCGGAGCCTCCGGAATATCCTCGACAGCGGCATGAATGACATGATTATAGCCGAGGAAGTTGTCGATATTTGCAGCGGCAACCTTACCGGCAGCAATGGCACGAATAACGGTAGACGGACCGGTTACGGCGTCGCCGCCTGCGAAGGTCTTGGTACTGCCTTCTACGATACTATCCGGCAGAGCAGAGAAGCGTTCGCGGTTGACCGCGATGCCAGCGGCAGCGAATGCCTTGGAGTCGATGCCCTGACCGATTGCCACGATGACAATATCGCACGGAATGACGTTTTCTTCCTTGGTAGCCTTGATTGGACGCGGTCTGCCATCTCTGCCGACAGGGCCGATGTGCTGCGGCTGGGTGATAAGAGCTGTGACGTTGCCTTCATCATCGTGCTCGATGCGCAGCGGAGCCTGCAACGGCAGAATGGTAACGCCTTCTGCGGCTGCCTCTGCGATTTCTTCAGACAGCGCGGTCATATCGTCGACACGGCGGCGATATACGGTAGTGACGTTGGAAGCACCCAGACGAATGGCTGTGCGGCTGGCGTCCATGGATACGTTGCCGCCGCCGATGACGCAGACGCGCTTGCCAGTCAGATCCGGCGGATTGCCTTCGCCGATGGCACGCAGCATAGCAACGGCGGAAACAACACCGTTGCTGTCCTCGCCGGGGATACCGACCTTGCGGTCTACATGGGCACCGATGCACAGCAGAACAGCATCGTATTCGCGCTCAATGTCAGCGACCTGAATGTCCTTGCCGACGGAAATATCGGTATGTACTTCTACGCCGGTGCTGAGAATGACATCAATATCATTTTGCAGCATGTCTTCCGGCAGACGATAGCGCGGGATGCCGTAGCGCAGCATACCGCCCAGCTTCGGACGCTGTTCGTAAACAACCGTCTGATGACCCATCAGCTGCAAGTAGAAAGCACAGGTCAGACCGCACGGACCGCCGCCGATGATGGCAACGCGCTTGCCGGTAGACGGCTGGTTGGCAACCGGTGCAACATGCAGGGCGTGGGTGACAGCGTAGTGCTTGATGCCGCAGATGTTGACGGCGTCATCCACCATGTTTCTGCGGCAGCGTGCTTCACACGGATGCTCACAGATAAATGCACAGGCGGTCGGGAACGGATTGTCCTTGCGGATGAGCTTGACGGCATCCTCGCAGCGACCGGCGCGCACGAGAGCGATGTAGCCCGGAATATCCACGTGAGCCGGACACAGAGCGACACAAGGAACCGGCTGGGTCAGACCACTGGTGCAGCGGTTGTTGAGCACATGCTCCTCGTAATCATCACGGAAGCCCTGAACACCGCGCAGAACCATACCAGCAGCTTCATAGCCAATAGCACAGTCCGCTGTCTCCAGAATCGTGCGGGCGGTGCGCTCAATGCGGTCAATGGTCTCTAAGGTGGCGCGCTCACTCAGAACGTCATCCATTAAGCTGGCAAGCTGGCCCAGTCCGATACGACATGGGGCGCATTTGCCGCAGGTCTGTGCGTGGCACAGCTTTAAAAAGCCGAGAGAAATATCCACCGGACATAGTCCCGGAGGGCTGGCTGCAATGCGGCGCTCCAGATCTTTGTACAGACCCTCGACAACAGTCTGCGCCTGATTCGGGGTATCAAGACTTAATCTGCTCAAATCGACTCACTCCTCACTCATAAAATACAAAAATGTACGAAAACGAAAAATAGATAATACTTACCCCTTATTTTACCGCATCGTACAGAGATTTGCAACAAAATCAACCAGAAAAAGCCCAGAAAACGAGAAGTTACAAAATAAATCGGATGTTTTGCCTAAAAACAAAAGAAAAAGGAAGGAATATTTTAACACGGCATGACGGCAGACATGCAAAAACAAAAAAATCCCGCAGACACATGACGGCGTGCCTGCGGGAATGAAAAAAAGCGAAGATTAGAAGCGGAAATCGCGCTGACCTTCATGAATATTTTCAATGTATGCGGTTGCTTTTTCGCGTACAGCTTCATTCGGGATTGTGAGCAGCTCTTTCTTGATGAGTGCCTCGCCAATCGCACGAGTTTCCGGAGAAGCATAGTCTTCCAGATATTCCTTGAGTGTCATCAGAGCATTTGGATGGCAGCAGTTGACGATCTGTTTGCTCTTGAGCAGGGACAT
>NZ_JBNMHC010000061.1:0-8769 GCF_050872565.1 Butyricicoccus sp.
ACTGCGCCCTCCGCCGCGATACCGGTGTCCGCCTGTAATCCGCTCGGCAAATCCAATGCGGCAATATACGTGCCGGAACGCTGCATGAGATCACAGGCTTTTCGTCCGGACGGGCGCAATTGTCCATGAAATCCTGTACCGTATAATGCATCGACGATAACATCGGCAGTTGTCTCGTCCACGTCATCTATGATCTGCATCGTGATTGGCAGTTGATGCAGCAGCGCATAATTGGTCTTTGCATCCTGCGTGACCGGCTCACCTTCCGCAAGAATTACCGTAACAGCTAATCCATCCTGTGCGGCAAGACGTGCAATGACAAAGCCATCTCCGCCATTGTTTCCTTTTCCGGCCAGTACCGTGATGCTTCGCGCATTTGGCACGCGCTGGCGAAGGATATGATACGCCGCTGTTCCGGCATTTTCCATCATTTGATAATAAGAAACACCATGGGCATCGGCGTCTTTTTCGATTTGTTTCATTTGGGCGACAGTGACAACACGCATAATTTCCTCCTATTTTTACACGAAAGGAATGACAATCTATGAAAATGATGACAGATGTATTTATCTGTCCTTCGACCGGCTGGGGTGTTTTTCTCGTTTATGACGAAGAAGAATGTGAGCTATACGCCCGTGTCTGTGACGAGGACGAATGGGATCCCGATCTTGCAGACGAAGACCAGCTATCTGATTTTGAAGAAACCGAAATCTGGTGCAGACAGTTCGGGTATCGTCGCTGTGATTCTCTCATCGAGGCAATGGAAGCGGCCGATATGTTCCAAGCCACATTCTAATTCAAGTATAGCATTTTGCTCAAAAAATTGCAATCTCAAGCAAATAGCCTGCTGTGTGCAGGCTATTTGCTTTCTCCAGAGATATGCAGTGTTCCATCTTGCGAAGCAATCGAAACAATCGAAGGGAATGTTTTTTCCAGTTCTATCCGAAGATTTCGTTCCAATGGCTCTAACAAATCTTCTTGCATCCAGTCACTCGGCAGTTCCATAGATGCTACAGACAGTTTCTGTAATATAAGATTCGCTTTTCCGTTGTTTGCTTGCAGCTGAAGCTGACAAGACACGGGCAATTCTTCGGGCAAAAATTCCAAAACCGCAGCATACGACTGTGCCATGCTGTCTGATTGTTGACTTAGCAGCTCTGCCGCCTGTTTCTTTGACAAAATACCCGAAACTGCTATTTTCTCATCCTCTTGGATTTCTACAGCGAGATTAGTAAGAGGCAAGACATCTCCGCATGTGTCCTGTACAAGAGAAACGAAAAACGAACTGTCGTAGGTCTGTGTGGTCATCTGTTCTTCCTGCACCGTCGTGTGTTCCTGCATCTCTGTGTCACCCGGTACATGTTCCGGAACCGTCTTTCCAACCGTTCTGCTCAGTGCCACGGCACCTATCGCCAAGCATACACCGGCTATGATACCAATTGTTTTCCAGCGCGTCTGCATCATACAACACTCCCCTGTGTACAGCCTATGCTGGATCCGAAACCTTTATACATCGCAACGCAAAAAGAAGCATACGGTTCATTCCCGTATGCTTCCTACGTTTATTTTTTTGTGTACACGGTTTCTCCGTCATATACTGACTGCATATAGCCAGAGATCTTTTCTCCATTGGAATCAGTACAAGAGATTTTAATCCAGCCGTCGTCATCCGCTTTGCTCAAAACGGTAATGCGGTCTCCCTTTTTGAGCGTCGTCAAAATATTATTGGCGTTTTTGGTCGTCGGCTTGCTGCGTACATTCATCCCCAGCTTCATCACAGCCGTTGTTTTTTCCGTGGTCTGTTTGCTGCCTTCCTCTACAGATACGCTGCTCTCTACAGCCGGTTTGCCAATGGTAAGCTGAATGGTTTTATCTGTATTCGCCAGCTTCCAACCTGCCATTGCGCCAATAACAAAACAGACAATCATACCAATAACAGCCCAACCTGCTTTGGATACATGGAGCGAAGAAACTTTCTCCCGTACAGCATCCGATGAAATCACGGTCTGTTTGATTTTAGATGCCGTGGCATGAACCGGAGATTCTCCTGTCTGTTTTTCCATTCTTTCCTGTTTTTTCTTTTCATACTTTTGAAACAGACCGGACAGCAGCGGTTCCGGACCATTCAGCCATTCATCCCAGTTGTTGCAAATATCATTCGCTGCATCCTCAGGAATAATGCGCGCACCATTTGGTGTGCGTGCATGTTCTGCATACCACTGCACGATCACTTTCAGACGTTTATTGATATTTTCATCTGACAGGGTTGTCTGATTCTGTGCTTCCTCCAAATAGGCCATGCAGAAGTCATACAGAACATCTTCCGCCGTTTTTCCGGTATGTTCTTGCTCATAAGTGCAGTCGAGCAAATGAATAACAGCTTCTACACTTTTCCGATCATCCAGATCAAAAACCTCCGGGCTGAACTCAAATCGTTCTTCCGACATAAAGGTTCCTCCTTCTTCTGTTTGTATCCTCTATCAATATATATCGACAATTTCAGTATAATGCAAAACCTTATTTTTTTCAACTCTTTTACTGGATGTTTCGTACATTTAAAAAACTGGCAGAGAAGTACTCTCTGCCAGCTTTCTATTTTCATACAAAATATTTATTCTTTTGCTTTCGGACTCGGTGTCTGCCATACTTCCTGCAACGAGGTTGCCAGTCCAGCCATGCCCTGAATTTCAGACGGGATGATAATCTTGGTTGCCTTGCCGTCTGCCGCCTTGGTAAATGCCTCCAATGCTTTCAGACGAAGAACCTTGTCGTTCGGTGCCGCCTCATTGAGCAGTACCAAAGAATCCGCCAGAGCCTTCTGTACCGTCATCAGTGCTTCTGCCTGACCCTGTGCTTCCTTAATCTGTGCTTCACGCTTTGCATCAGCACGCAGAACCATGGATTCCTTTTCGCCCTGTGCAACCAAAATGGCAGATTGTTTCTGACCTTCTGCAACAAGGATTGCTTCGCGACGTTCGCGCTCTGCCTTCATCTGCTTTTCCATGGATTCCTGAATCGCCTTCGGCGGAATGATATTCTTCAATTCCACACGATTGACCTTGATGCCCCACGCATCGGTTGCTTCATCCAAAATCGTGCGCATCTTAGTGTTGATAACATCGCGAGATGTCAGCGTTTCATCCAGTTCCAAGTCGCCGATGATGTTTCGCAGGGTTGTTGCCGTCAAATTTTCAATTGCTGCCATCGGGCTTTCTACGCCATAGGTAAACAGCTTCGGATCGGTAATCTGAAAATACACGACCGTATCAATCTGCATGGTTACATTATCCTTGGTGATAACCGGCTGCGGCTCAAAATCCACAACCTGTTCCTTAAGCGTAACACGGCGTGCCACACGCTCAATCAGCGGAATTTTAAAATGCAGACCTGTCTGCCAAGTTCCCTGATATGCACCCAATCGCTCAATCGTATACGCCTTTGCCTGCGGAACGATCTTGATATTGGAAATCAATACGACCAGCACAATTAAAATCAAAATAATTGCTACCATATGTTCGTCCTCCTTCTTGTTCTGCTTACGCCCTCTTTACGATTGCCTTGACACCGGAAATGGCGGTGACAACAACCGTTTCACCTTCCGGAATGCAGTCGTTTGGATCAGACGCGCGTGCGCTCCAAATCTGTCCCATCAGGCGAATCTGACCGGTTTCCTGCTTGGCATCAATCGTCTGAATGACAACCGCTGTTTGGTCAAGAATGCAGTCTGCATTTGTCCGATCAATCGTTGTCAGCAGCTTGCCGCGGACAACCGGTCTCAGCAATAGCAGCATGACAATCGCAACCGCCAGACAAACACTGAGCTGTACGATCTCGCCAAATCCCATCGCCGCTGCCGCCATAGCTCCGACAGAGCCAACCGCAAACCAGATGGTAATCAGCTGCACCGTACAGGCTTCTGCCACCAGACAAAAGATCAGCACGCCGATCCAGATATACACAGGAGAAATAGTCATCATCATGAAGATTCCCTCCCTTCCTGTTAACTATATCATATTTATCCAGCAATGTACACAACAAGATGATTACAAAATATTTCTATATTGGCTGTTTCTGCTCCGCTTCGCTGTTCCATTCCCTGTCCAACAAATACCGTCTTCGATATTTGAGCATAGCATAATCCGTGATGCGCTTGAGCACGGTGACATCTGTTGCGCCGCCAATCACGCCGACCAGCATTTTACCCTGAATAAATTTCGCGTACAGCATATCATCAGACAATGCTTTTGCCGTAAGATGAATCTGGTCAGTGAGGTCAAACGCCAATTTTTTTGTCTCTTCCGGCTTTTGCTGTTTGCTGCCGCACAAATTTTTGCACAAGATATTCATATCTTCATCGCGTTTGCGCATTTCTTCGCCGCTGTACAGCGCTGTTTCAATGACACGCAGCTGAAAGAATCGCTCCTCCATGTTGTCATAGTCATAGCCAAACGACAGAGAAATCTCATATAAATTGCGCAGCATCAGGCTGACAAACAGTGGAATATCCGGCAGTCCCAATCCGATCAAGCCAAAACCAATGCCTTCCAAAGAGGAAAACAGCAAATTTTTTCTGGCATATCCCGTCGCTTTTCTGCGAAAGGCGCGCACATTTTGCTTGTCCTCTCGAATTTTTGCCGCATATTCCCGCACCTCATATTCTGACTGTCGTTTTTCCTTGTCATAGGTCTTCTCAATGACGCCGGTCCCCTTGTCAAAGACCACAGTAAACGCCTTAATAAAGGCGGCATCCAGTTTGGATTGCAGGGTTTTGGGGACGACTTTTTGGAGCTTGGAAAACAACTTCGTCCCCTGTACGCAGTTTTTATAGATATACTTTTCTTCCCGCCTGCGCAAATCGTCCCATTCCTCTTCCCAAATATTTTGTCTTTTGCGTCTCATGCCAATCACTTCTGTCTTTTTTCATGCAGTAAACGTCCGGCACAGCGATCCGGATTGATGCGCCACTGACATACACTGCAATCCACACATTTGTCTGCCTTTCGTCCAGCCAGTGCGTCCGACGCCCACTCCGGATTTGCAAGTGAGCTGCGGCCGACATCAATCATATCGACATCTGTCAGTTCCAATGCCCCGCGCGCATCTTCCGGCACGCGGATGCCATTGACAGCGAAAACAGGAACAGATACCTGCTTTTTGATTTCTCCCGCCGCATAAATAATGTCTTTATACGGAAAATCTGCCGGCTTTTCTGCTTCCTGTTCCTCGGTAAATCCATAGGAAATATCCAGAAAATCTATGCCATGCTCTTCCAATATCTTGGCGTGGCGAATGCCATCCTGCAACGTCGGCTCAAACGCGCCCAAGCGAATGCCAACCACAAAATCCTCCGGCACAATCTTGCGAATACCGTCCAGAATTTCCAGCACAAATTGTTCCGGATGCGTGCCATAGGTATCCGTGCGCGTATTGACTCTGGAATTGAAAAATTGGCACATTAAATACCGATGGCATCCATGCAGCTCTACGCCGTCATAGCCCGCCTGATACGCGCGCCGTGCCGCAGAAATAAACGCCTGCTGCATCGTATGAATCTGTTCGACAGACATCTCTACACCGGTCTTATCTCCCAGCACATACGCACTGGGACACAGCGCGTGCTGCGCGATACCAACAATACCAGCATGATGAATCTGTACAAAAATCGGACATCCTTCTGCATGAACGGCATCGGTGATTCGGCGCAGACCTTCAATCTGTCCATCTTCCCAAATGCCGAGCTGCGTCTGCGCCAGCTTGCCTTCCTCTGTCACACAGGTTGCCTCCTGAATAATCAGTCCGGCACCGCCGCGCGCCAAACGACGGTAATGTTCTACGTGTTTGTCATCGACATATCCACTGCCATCTGACCAGTTGTAAATCACCATTGGCGGCACACAGATACGATTGCGAATGGTTGTATTGCGAATAGAAAACGAATCAGATAATTGTTTTTTCATCATTCTTCCCCTTATTATATGATTTACTCTTAGTGTACCACGATTTTCCTCTGTGTGTGTGAAAAAATCGTAAAATAGCAAGAATATAACAAAATCCGGCAGAAAACACAGGATTGTCCGTGTTCTGCCGGATTGTTGTCTCTTTTTTAAGCCGGATCCGTGCTCAATACCGGCGGACGGATGCCGCCGGAAATCTGTGCATTTTTCCGCGCAATAAATACCATATCATCAGCATGGTCGCCGATTTTTTCAAAATCGTGCAGGGCTTCTACAAAGATAATGCCCGGCTCTGTGGCACACTGCTTGTTGCTCAAGCGCTTGATATGATTGTTCTCATAATTGCGCTTCATATTATCTACCTTGTCTTCGATATGATGCAGCTCCAATGCATCCTGCTCAGTCAGGTTATGACACAGGAATCCGCTGAACGCACGATCAAACAGCAAGAGATCTGCTTCATACATGTTCTTCAATTCCTGTCGAGCTTCTTCTGAGTAAATCAGATCTTTTTCCAAGCACTGCTCGGTCTTTTCCAACAGATTGATGGCATGGTCGCCGATGCGTTCCAAATCACCAACCAAATGGAACATATTGCCGACCAACTGCGGTACATGCGCCGGAAGGCTGTGACCGCTGAACTGTACCAAATAGTCTGTGATGCCATGGTTGAGGAAATTGATGACATTCTCTGTCTCACGAATCTTTTCCGCCTGGCTGACGTCATTGTTCAGCATACCTTCTGCTGCCAAAATTAAGTTTTCCCGAACCATGCCGCCCATGCGTTCGGATTCCTTATACAGCTGATGGATAGTCGCACTCGGCGCATCAATCTGCTTGGAGTCAATGTAAACAAAACGATAGGCATTTTCGTGCACCTTTTTCGGAATGACACGGTACGAAATATCGACCAGCCAACGAACAAACGGCAACAGGATCAGTGCTGTTACCAACTTGAAGGTGATATGGAACATCGAGATCTGTACAACCGTATTCGATGTAAACAGGTTGTAGATATTGACAAACGGCGTCAACATACAGATCGGAATGAAGATAATCGCGCCAATCACGTTATATACACAGTAAATAACTGCTGCCCGCTTGGTGTTATTTTTTGCACCGATTGCAGACAGGAACGGTGTAATGGAAGAGCCAACGTTGATGCCGCAGATCAAAAAGGCTGCGAAGTGCATCGGCATCAGTCCTTGCATAGCCAGAGCCTGCAAGACACCAACTGCCGCAGACGAACTCTGGATCACACCACACAGAATCAGGCCGACAACGAATCCAAGGAACGGATTGGTCGCGCTGGCAATAAACTGCTGAAATTCCGGCATGTCCTTCAGACCGGACATCGAATCACTCATGGTGTGCAGACCTTGGAACAGGATACCAAAGCCCAGAATAATCTGTCCAACATATTTCTGTACCTTTTTCTTGCAGAACATCTGCATCAAAGCACCGACAAAAATACATACCGGAGCAAGCCACGAGATGTCCAGCGCAATCAAGATACTCGTCATGGTTGTGCCGACGTTGGCACCGAGAATGACGCCAGCTGCCTGAAGCAAGTCCATAATACCGGCGTTCAGGAAGCCCATACACATAATGGTTGTCGCAGAAGATGACTGCACGCAGGCGGTGACGAAAACGCCCAGAAGGAAGCCCATAACCGGGTTGCGTGTCAGCTTCTCCAGCAGGTTGTTCAGCTTTGGACCGGCTGCAAGCTCCAATCCGGCACCCATGTACTTCATGCCGAACAGGAACAGTCCCAATCCGCCGCACAAGGCTAGAATGTTACTAAATCCCATATAGTCTCCTCATTTCGAGTTGTTTCGCTTTAGAAAGCGGTCTGCCGCCACTCTTCACAATTTTTCGACAGACAGATTTCTGCGGCTTTCAAAATTTATTATAACACTCTATGTTGAGAATTGCACGAATTTTTTACATAAATGATACGTCATATTTACAAATCTTACATAGATTTAACAATTGTGCGTCACACGCAAAAATGCCGCAGAGAATACAGCGTGTGTATCCTCTGCGGCATTGGATCAAAATTCGACGATATTACTTGTTAAACAGGCCGGTAACGTCCAAGGTTGCAAAGTAATCAGCCGGTGTTTCTGCACGGCGCATCAGCTCTGTGGTGCCATCCTCACGGTACAGCACTTCTGCGGAGCGCAGACGACCGTTGTAGTTATAGCCCATGGAGAAGCCATGTGCGCCGGTATCATGAATGACGAGCAGATCGCCCATGTCAATCTTCGGCAGCTGGCGGTCAACGGCGAACTTATCGCAGTTCTCGCACAGAGAACCGGTGACATCATAAGTATGATCGCACGGAGCATTCTCCTTACCCAGTACCGTGATGTGATGGTATGCACCATAGATTGCCGGACGCATCAGGTTTGCCGCGCAGGCATCGACACCAATGTAATGCTTATAGGTGTTCTTCTCATGGATGGCGCGAGTCAGCAGACAGCCGTATGGACCAAGCATGTAACGTCCCAGCTCAGTGTACAGCGATACATCGCCCATGCCAGCCGGTACGAGGATCTCCTCGTATGCCTTGCGCACGCCTTCACCGATGACCTTGATGTCGTTTACGTTCTGCTCCGGACGATACGGGATACCTACGCCGCCAGACAGGTTGATAAACGTGATATGTGCACCGGTCTCTTCCTTCAGCTCAACAGCCAGCTTAAACAGAATGCGTGCCAGAGCCGGATAATACTCATTAGAAATCGTGTTGGAAGCGAGGAATGCATGAATGCCGAACTCCTTCGCGCCCTTCTGCTTGAGAATCTTATAC
>NZ_JBNMHC010000062.1:0-8741 GCF_050872565.1 Butyricicoccus sp.
ATCGACAAACAGAATGACGTTTTCTGTGAAATCCTCTGTGCGGTGCTGCTCGGTGTGCTCGTAGGCGAGCGTCAGAATATGCCGCCCGATCTGTAAAATCAAGTGTTCGAGCAGCTCGTCCTTGTCCTTAAAATACAGATAGAACGTGCCCTTGGCTACCTTCGCCTGCTTCGCAATCTCGCTGATGCTGGTTTTGGAAAAACCCTTCTGGAGAAAGAGAATACGGGCAGCATCCAATAGATTTTTCTTCTTTTCTTCTTTCTTCTGATGCAAAATCTGCCCCATAACAATCTCCCCTCGTATAAACAGCATGTGTATATTAGTATAGCTTGAAGTGCTCCAATTGACAAGAATCGGAAATAGAAAAAATAAAATTCGGAAAGATGCCTAAACGTTGGTTTCAAAACAGAGAAAAATGTTTGTAGGATAAACATTGACCAATGGTCATTTTTAGACTATACTAAGGATGCTATAAAATGAAGATAGTCTATGTTTCTGTATATCGGCGATGAGCCGGACAGACAAAGAAAGGAGTAAGGCATCAATTATGGAGCGTGTAGCCCGTTTTGTGGTCAAGCGGCGCGGCTTTGTGCTGGCAGTGGCGTGTGTGCTGCTGGTGCTGTCGGTGTTTGGCTACATCAACACAAGAATTAACTATGATATTCTGAGCTACCTGCCGGAAGAGCTGGAATCCATGGAGGGCGAACGATACCTCGATGAAGATTTCAACTTGGCATCAACAGCGATGATTACCGTGGAGGGGGATATGCCCACGGCAAAATTGCTCAAGCTGAAAGAAGACGTAGAGAGCGTAGAAGGCGTAACAAGCTGCTTCTGGATCAGTGATGTGGTAGACGTCACGGTACCGAAGGAAATGCTGCCGGACAACGTACAGGACATGCTGTACGGTAAAAACGACTCGACCATGATGATGGTGCGCTTTGAGGAGTCCAGCGCATCAGATAAGACCATCAATGCGATTGTAGAAATCAAGAGCATTATGAAAAAGGACTGCTTCCTCGGCGGTATGTCTACAATTTTGGAGGACACCAAGGAGCTGGTCAACCAGGAGCTGCCAAAGTACGTGCTGTGTGCCGTGATCTTTAGCTTGATTGTCCTGTTTCTGTTCTTGGAAAATACAGCTGTGCCGTTTATTTTTATGCTGGGCGTGCTGTTCCCGGTTGTTTATAACTTCGGCAGCAATATTTTCTTGGGGGAAATATCCTATATTACTCAGGCGCTTGCCGCAGTATTGCAGCTGGGCGTCACGATGGACTTTAGTATTTTCCTGCTGCACCGGTATCAAGAGGAAAAAGAATTTAAATCCAACAGTGATGCGATGGTTTCCGCGATTTGCCTGACCAGTACATCCATTGTCTCCTCGTCGCTGACGACGATTGCAGGCTTCTTGGCGATGTGTGCGATGTCCCTGACACTGGGTGCCGATATTGGCATCGTCATGGCGAAGGGCGTTGCGCTCGGCGTTATCAGTACGCTGACCATCCTGCCGGCGCTCATCATGTACTTTGATAAGATCATTGAGAAGAGCATTCATCCGGTTATCACGCCGAAAATGCACAAGGTAGCGGAGATTGTCACCAAGCATCCGAAGCGCATTCTGCTGGTGTTTGTTGTCGTAGCACTGGTGTTCTTCCGCGCACAGGGCTTGACCAATGTATATTACACGCTGACCGATTCGCTGCCGCAGAATTTGACGGGTATCGCCGGTACCAATAAGCTGGATGAAGACTTTGGTATGCCGAGCTTCCATTTTGTTGTCATCAATGATGAACTGAGCTCTGCCCAGAAAAAGAATCTGGCGGATGAGCTGGATAAGGTAGACGGCATCAAATCGACGCTGTGCTATGAAAAATTTGTCGGCGGCGGCATCCCAGAGGCTGCCATTCCGGATTCTATTGCCGAGGTATTCCGCTCAAACGGACATGAGCTGATGATGATTACCACGGAGTATAAACCGGGTACCGATGAGATGAATGCGCAAGTACAGAAGATGAATCAAATCATTAAGAAATATGACGCGGACGGTCTGCTGACCGGCGAAGGTGCCATGACCAAGGATTTGATTACGACATCCGCGCATGACTTTAATTCTACATCCGTCTTCTCAATTGTGGCGGTATTTGTGATTATTTTGATTACCTTTAAATCAATTTCCATTCCGGTTCTGCTCGTTCTGGCAATTGAGGGCGCGATTATGGTGAATTTGGGCATTCCGTATTTTACCGGATCCACCATTCCATTTATTGCGAGCATCGTACTCGGAACCATTCAGCTCGGCGCGACGGTTGACTATGCGATTCTCATGACGACACGATTCCATGAGGAGCGTCTCAACGGTCTCAGCCCGCATGACGCGGCGGCAACCGCTATTGAGACCTGCGCACCGAGTATTATCACGAGCGGACTCAGCTTCTTTGCGGCGACCATCGGTCTGTATTTTGTCTCCCGCATCGATTTGATTCGCGGCTTATGTCTGCTCATCAGCCGCGGCGCGATTATCTCTATGCTGGTCATTTTGTTTGTTCTGCCAGCTATGCTGATTTTGTTCGCACCGATTATCCGTAAGACGACGTATCACTGGTTAGACAATTCCAAGGAGAGTGTTGACATTGAAGTTCAAAAAGAATCATAAAATTACCGCTTGTGTGCTCAGCGCCGTTGTGGCGTGCAGCGCGTTGACACCGGCGTTTGCCGCATCTATTCGCAAGGACGAAACCGTATATGCCACGCTGAACAGCGATGGCACCGTTGAGCATCAGACCGTCAGCGATTGGCTGCATTCCGACAATGGCCTCAGCAATTTTGCTGATGTCAGCTCTCTTCAGGACATTGAGAACCTGAAGGGTGACGAGGAGCCGGTACAAAACGGCGAGGCACTGACTTGGAACGTAGAAGGCAATGATGTATATTATCAGGGCACAACGGATCAGGAAATGCCGGTACAGGCAAAGATTACCTATGAGCTGGACGGCAAGCAGGTAGATGCGAAGGATCTGGACGGCGCAAGCGGCCATCTGGTCATGCATGTCGCACTGACCAATAAAGACACCAAGGAAGTAACTGTAGACGGCAAGAGTTATACGATTTGCCGCCCGTACTTCACGGTTATCGGCACCAATCTGTCCACGGACAACTTCTCCAATGTCAAGGCAGAGGACGGCAAGGTAGAGACGGACAGCACCAATCAGGTCGTTGCCTTTCTCGCTATGCCGGGCATGAAGGCAACCTATTCCGATCTGCTGGGCGACAAGTTCTCGGATTTGACCGATATGATGCTGGACGATGTGACCATCGAGTGCGATATGAAGGACGGCTCTATGCCGACCCTGTATTTTGCTTGTGCGAGCAATCTGAATGACATCAAGGAATCGGATTTCGATCTTGATGAGGAGTTTGACCAGCTGGATGATCTGAAAGACGCCACTCAGCAGCTGATTGACGGCGCAAACGAACTGGCAGACGGCTGTGAGACGCTGGATGACAAGCTCGGCGAGCTGTCTTCTAACTATGTTGTGTTCAACAATGGCATCATTGATGCAACATCCGGCGCAGGTATGCTGGACAACGGTGCAGCACAGCTGGCATCCGGTATGCGCACGCTGACACTTGGCGCACAGAAGCTGGCGAGCGGCGTTGGTCAGCTGGATGACGGCGCACAGAAGCTGGCAGACGGCGCTAATTCCGCCAATGCCGGTGCAAAGAAGCTGTCCGGCGGCCTGAGCACGTTGGAAGACAATTCTTCCAGCCTGTCCTCCGGCTCGAAGAAGCTGGCAAGCGGCTTGAATTCTCTGGCGGGCGCACTGGAATCCGATGATGTACAGGCTTTGTTCTCCGGTTCCAACAGAATGGAAAGCAGCCTGCAGAAGCTGTCCTCCAGCATGGATCAGGTTGTCAACTCCATGAGCAGCGGTGATATTTCCAGCGCAAAGAGCGCACTGGCACAGATTCAGAGCGGCGCAAAGCAGGTTGGCAGCGGTCTGCACTCAATTGCATCGAATAAGCAGTCTCTGTCAGAATCCGAGATGGCAGAACTTCAGACACTGGAGAGCGGCGCATCGATTATTCAGAAGTTCCAGACCAATGCGGCACTCATCGACAAGATGGAAGCACTGGCAGACAATCTGGACAGCATTGCCAGCGCAGCTGGACAGGTCAGCGATGGTCTGGACGAGACTGCTGCTCAGATGAGCCAGCTCAGCTCGGCACTGAAGCAGATTGATGCCGGTCTCAATGAGGCATCTGATAAGTATTCGACCATGAATGGCGGCTTGCAGAGCTTGGCAAGCACGCTGGGCTCTTCGGTTTCTCAGCTGCAAGAGGGCGCAACGGCACTGGACAGCGGCATTGCCAAGTACACCGCAGGTGTCAGCTCCGCGGCATCCGGTGCGGCAGAGCTGGCAAAGGGTACCGGCACACTGGCATCCGGTGCGGCAACCCTGTCCGGCGGCATTTCTGAGCTGAATGGTCAGGTGCCGACGCTGACAAACGGTATCAACCAGCTCAACAGCGGTGCTTCCAGTCTCAAGGATGGAACCGGAAGCCTGTCTGATGGTATGAAGTCGCTGAATTCGGCAAGCGGACAGGTGCTCGACGCCATCAAGCAGTTTGACGATGCAGGCACACAGCTCAAGGATGGTTCCGGCGAGCTGCGCGATGGTATCATCAAGTATAACGAAGAAGGCATCAGCAAGATTACCGATAACGAAGATCTGACCAACATTCGCACCGCGGCAAAGCTGTATGAAAAGCAGAAGGATTATGCCAAGGACAGCGTATGCTACACCGGCGCACCGAAGTCTGCAACGGAGACCTCGACCAAGTTCGTCATGCGTACATCCGTAGAGGAAAAGAAGGAGACCAAGGAAGTCAAGCAGGAAGAACAGCCGAAGGAAAACCTGTGGGATAAGATCAAGGGTCTGTTTGGAAAGTAAAAACATAAGATTTTATAGTAAAAGCCTCCCGAACGGGAGGCTTTTTTGCGTTTATCGCCACATAATGCGAAATTGAAGCGGAGTAATACCGGTAATTCTTCGGAATACCATGATGAAATGAGAGGTATTGCAGAAACCGCATTGCTCGGCAATTTCTTCAATGCTGAGAGAGGTTGTAGAGAGCTTTTGCTTGGCGATGCGGATGCGCACGGACTGAATGAATTGGTGTGGTGTGGCGCTGCGAAATTCTTTGAATTTGCGCACGTAATAACAAGTGCTCAGCATTGCCATACGAGCAAGATTTTCATTAGAAAGATCTGGATCAGAGTAATGAGATTCGATATATGAGACCGAGGAATTGATAACAAGTTCTAGATCGCTTTTGGGAGCAGCGTCTGTTGAAGTAATCAGTAAAGCAAGTAGACGGTGAATACTGACAGAAACCAAGTGTGGATTCGGCTCCACCTGTGCTACGGCTTTCATGATTTGAGCGATACACGATTCAATATCTGCATTTTGTGTGATTTGCATGACAATGTCGTGAATACTAGTAATCTGATGGACATATGCTTCGCTGCTGCTGCCAAGAAAATGAAACCAACGCATTTTTAAGTCCGGAGAACTGGCGTAATAGCTGTGTGGTTCGCGGCAATCCAGCAAGACAACTGCGCCGGAAGGAGCTGTATAAATTTGTCCGCGATATTCGATAGTCAGTTCGCCGGAATCCACAACAATTGCCTGACAGACATCTAGATGGGTACGTCGGACTTCATAATCGCTGTTGCAGTGATATTGGCCTGCGTGTGGAATGTAATATAAATTCTTCTCTGTAAATGGATCTGCCTCATGATAATAGCGGACAGAATCGCTCAATACGCCGGTATCAAGCATAGTTATTCCTTCTCTCTGAAAAGTATCTTTTTTTATTATTTCTTGTCAAGAATGTATCGTGACATCATGTGAAAAATAGTATATCATAAGGGTGCAAAAAAGGAAAGCAGAAAAAGGTACCGAAATGCAGGAAATTTTAGAAAATAATCCTAAAGTTTCATCCAATTTTGTGTGTGGAAAAAGAGGCACGATCGCTTTGGCGGTTATAGACAGAAAAAACCGAAAATATATATGGTATGGACAAATCTGGTTTTTTACTGTTTTAGGAAAGAGAGGAGAAATCCATTGATTATTGTATTGAGCTTTATTGCTTTTACAGGATTGGTTGCGTTATTGTCTTGGTACAAAACGCGGGATGACAATTTATCCACGAAAGAGGGATATTTTTTAGCTGGACGTGGTTTAAGCGGTTTAGTCATTGCGGGCTCGCTGGAAATGACAAATCTGTCTACCGAACAGCTGGTCGGTCAGGCGGGACAGAGCTACAGCACCAATATGGGTGCGATGAGCTGGTCTGTCGGCGCAAGTATGGCTCTGTTGGCGTTGGCACTGATTTTTTTGCCAAAGTATCTGAAAGCAGGCATCACAACAATTCCGGAGTTTTTGGAGATGCGATTTGATCGTACGACCAAGCAGATTATTTCGTTTTTGTTTCTGCTCGGTTATATGCTGACATATCTGCCGACAGTTTTGTATTCCGGTGCACTGGCATTTAATCAGATTTTTCATCTGGATCAGGTGCTTGGCATTACGACATTCCAGGCGATTGCACTGCTGTGCGCAGGCATTGGTATTGTTGGTTCGATCTATGCTGTATTTGGCGGACTCAAAGCGGTGGCTGTATCCGATACGATTAACGGTGTAGGCTTACTGATTGGCGGCTTATTGGTACCAATTCTCGCTATCTGTATTTTGGGAAATGGCAGCTTTATTGCTGGTATTCATGACTTTATCACCAATGTGCCGTCTGATAAGTTCAACTCTATCAACCCGGCAAATTCTTTGCCGCCAATGATTCCGTGGCCGGTTTTATTCTTGGGTATGTTGTTTAATAACTTGTTCTATTGGTGCACAAATCAGTCTATTATTCAGCGTACATTGGCGGCTAAAAATTTGGGACAAGCACAGCGCGGCGCAGTATTTACTGCATTTTTAAAGCTGCTGGATCCGTTCTTCATCACAATTTGTGGCTTGTTGGCGTTCCGCTTCTTTGGAGACAAATTGCCGCAGAGCGACCTTGCCTATCCGACTCTGATTACAACAGTTATCCCGACATGGCTGCTTGGATTGATGGCAGCAGTTCTGTTTGGCGCGATTCTTTCCTCGTTTAATTCGGCATTGAACAGCTGTGTTACTCTGTATACACTGGATTTCCATCGAGCAATTATCAACAAGACAGCAAGTGATGAATATCTGGTTAAAATTGGTAAGCGCGTAGGCACTGGCTTGGCAATTGTATCAATTTGTGTCGCTCCATTTGTCATCAATGCACCGTCTGGTCTGTATGATTTCTTGCAAGAATGCTTTGGATTCTATTCGATGCCGATTTTGGCAACTGTTCTTGTTGGATTCTACACCAAGCGTGTACCAGCAATCGCACCGAAAGTTACCTTGGTCACGCATGTTGTTTTGTATTCGATCTCTAAGTTCCTGCCGCTGCATGTACATTATTTATATGTGCTGTCCGTGCTGTTCCCGATTGACTTGCTGTTGATGCTGGTTATCGGAAAACTGAAACCGCGCGAAACAGATTTTGAACTGGAAGATTCTAAAGCTGTTGACCTGACACCATGGAAACATGTAAAGCCTGCTGCAGCTCTGTGTTTTGTCCTTATGCTTTGCATCTATGCCTTGTTCTCTCCACTGGGATTGGCACGATAAATAAGGATATGTAAGTATTGTTTTTTGATACTTTGTGACAGGAATATGTCATGACATGGTGCGTCAAATTTGATAGGATAAAAATATAAGAGCTTCATCTGTACGAGAAAAGGAGATTACATATCATGCTTAAAATGGGTTTTAATGAGGGTTGCACTTGGGATGGCAACCGCGGTTGTGCAGATCAGTCCCTGATGGCTGACCTGAAGGCTTGTGCAAAGTATGGCTTCAAGGGCATCGACATTCGTTTCGACTGCCTGGACAAGTATCTGGCAGAAGGCGGCACGCTGGAAGAGCTGAACGCTTTCATGAAGGCAAACGACATCGTTCCGCTGTCTTACAACGCTCTGTGCTTCTTCAACATGAAGCAGACTGCTGAAGAGAAGCAGGCAGTTATGGACGAGCTGGACGACATCATCAAGAAGTGCGCTGCACTGGACTGCCACATGGTAGTTGTTGTTCCGTCCTGCGACCTGAACGAGAAGGGCATTGAAGCTACTCGTCAGGAGATCCGCGACGATGCTGTTGCTGTTCTGAAGGAAATGGTTAAGAAGTGCGAGCCGACCGGTCTGAAGCTGTCCCTCGAGTTCTGCGGCGCTCCGTCCATGTCCATCAATACCTTTGATGACGCTTACGAGATCGTAAAGCTGGTTGACTCCCCGCTGATGGGTGTTACCCTCGACCAGTACCACTTCAACGGTATGCGTTCTGACTGGTCCAAGCTGGAAAAGGCTGACGGCGACAAGATCTTCGTATGGCATCTGAACGACACCGAGGACGTTCCGGCTGGTGCTGGCTACAACACCGATGCAAAGCGTCTGTGGCCGTCTGACCCGCGCGGCTGCCTGGATCACAAGCGTTTCGCTGACACCCTGAAGGAAATCGGTTATGACTTCGAGAACGGCTTCATCACCATGGAAGTATTCCGTCCGGATTACTACGAGATGACCACCGACGAGAACATCAAGACCGCTGCTGAAGAGACTGCGAAGCATATCCAGAGATACTGCAAGTAAA
>NZ_JBNMHC010000063.1:0-8593 GCF_050872565.1 Butyricicoccus sp.
CAGACCAAACTTGGCTCTCCCTCTGGGAGAGATGTCGCGCAGCGACAGAGAGGGCTTGTACCAGCTGTAAATTCTTTCAGATTTGCTTGATGCGAGTTTGTCAGAATCAGCCCTCTCAGGATAAACAAAAAGTAATCCGCCTCACTGCTACATAAGGCGGATTACTTTCATGTAAAACGTTCTTGTGGGGGCAACCGTCTATCGGTATGCCCTTTTTCTAAGCTCAGTATAGCATCGGAGATGCGAAAAGTCAATCTTGACCGAAAGAAATCGGTCTGTTAAGATAATACATGAGGCATACCATAACGGTAGGCGGCTGTCCCCATTCTTCTGGGGGCACTTCTTAACCTGCCCCCAAATCTGGTAGATTGGGGGTGATTCTGTGCACTATGTTACATACACCGAATTGTTTGCAATCGGCACGTTCATCGTTGCATTGATAGACCTGATTCTCAGGATAAATAAGAAGTAGCCCGCCTGACTTCCCAATAAGGCGAGCTACTCTTTAGCTTATACTATTAGGGGCAACCGTCTATCGGTATGCCTTTTCTAAGCTCAGTATAGCATCGGAGATACGAAAAGTCAATCTTGACCGAAAGAAATCGGTCTGTTAAGATAATACGTGAGGCATACCATAACGGTAGGCGGCTGTCCCCATTCTTCTGGGGGCACTTCTTAACCTGCCCCCAAATCTGACAGATTGGGGGTGATTCTGTGCACTATGTTACATACACCGAATTGTTTGCAATCGGCACGTTCATCGTTGCATTGATAGACCTGATTCTCAGGATAAATAAGAAGTAATCCGCCTGACTGCTACATAAGGCGGATTACTTTAGTATAAACCTTGTGGGGCAACCGTCTATCGGTATGCCTTTTTCTATGCTCAGTATAGCATCGGAGATGCGAAAAGTCAATCTTGACCGAAAGAAATCGGTCTGTTAAGATAATGCGTGAGGCATACCATAACGGTAGGCGGCTGTCCCCCATTCTTCTGGGGGCGATATTTCTTATTTCCCCCAAGTCTGTGACGAGGGGGTGACGCCATGACATACGTAACGTACCAAGAACTCATTCAGTTTTGTACATTTATCGTTGCAGTGATTGGTCTGACCATTCAGATCATGGATCATAATAAGAAATGACCGCCTAGATTTTGCCCTCTAGCGGTCATTTCTTAACCAAATTCTAGGGGCAACCGTCTATCGGTATGCCCTTTTTCTAAGCTCAGTATAGCATCGGAGATACAAAAAGTCAACGGAATTTGCAGAAAGGAAATATTGCCTTGCCAGAAATTAGCACTCTCATGCCTTGAGTGCTAAAATTAACAAACTTGTAACAAATATCCCCTTGCATTTCCTTTTAGACAGAACTATAATGCAGGTGTTAGGAAATCCAAGGACAATGTGTCACATATGATACACAGTCCAGCCAAGGGAGGTAACCGTTATGAACGTACAAAAATTTACGCAAAAATCTCTGGAAGCAATTCAAGACGCAAATTCGCTGTACAATGAATACGGCAATGCAGAGATGGGACAGGAGCATTTGCTGCTGGCTCTGCTGCATCAGGATGGCGGCTTGATTGCCCAGCTTATGACAAAAATGGGTATTGACCCAAATAATCTGGAAAGACAGACTCGTCAGGCAGTAGAGAAGCTGCCGCGCGTATCCGGCGGACGCGATGCCAGCCGGATGTATGTCACTTCGGATCTGCAAAAGACGCTGAATGAAGCAGAACATGCCGCAGAACAAATGAAGGACGACTTTGTTTCGGTAGAGCATTTGTTCCTTGCACTGATGGATACCGCAGCAGGCTCTGTTCGTGATCTGTTCCGCACTTTTGGGATTCAGAAGAACAACTTCTTGCAGGCACTGTCCTCTGTGCGCGGCAATCAGCGCGTGACGACGGATTCTCCGGAAGACACCTATGATGCACTGAAGAAATACGGCACTGATCTGGTTGAGCAGGCTCGCCAGAAAAAGATGGATCCGGTCATCGGCCGAGATGATGAGATTCGTAATGTCATTCGGATTCTGTCTCGTAAAACCAAGAACAATCCGGTGCTGATTGGTGAACCGGGTGTCGGTAAGACCGCTATTGCAGAAGGCTTGGCACAGCGTATTGTGCGCGGCGATGTACCGGGTACGCTGAAAGACAAGACCATTTTCTCTTTGGATATGGGCTCGCTGGTTGCCGGTGCTAAGTATCGCGGCGAATTTGAGGAACGTCTGAAGGCTGTTCTGAATGAAGTCAAAAAGAGCGAAGGTCATATCATTCTGTTCATTGATGAGCTGCATACGATTGTCGGCGCAGGCAAGACAGACGGCGCAATGGATGCCGGCAATCTGCTCAAGCCGATGCTGGCGCGCGGCGAACTGCACTGCATCGGTGCAACGACGCTGAATGAATATCGTCAGTATATCGAAAAGGATCCGGCTTTGGAGCGTCGTTTCCAGACCGTTATGGTCGGTGAGCCGACAGTCGAAGATACCATTGCTATCCTGCGTGGTCTGAAGGAACGCTATGAAGTCTATCACGGCGTAAAAATTCAGGATTCCGCACTGATTGCAGCAGCTACGCTGTCTAATCGATATATTACCGACAGATTCCTGCCGGATAAGGCCATTGACTTGGTTGATGAAGCATGTGCAATGATTCGTACCGAAATTGACTCCATGCCGACAGAATTGGATGTCATTCAGCGCAAAATCATTCAGCATGAAATCGAAGAAGCTGCCCTCAAGAAGGAAGATGACAAGCTGTCCAAGGAGCATCTGGCAGAAATCCAGAAGGAACTGGCAGAAATGCGCGAGCAGTTTAATTCCATGAAGGCTCGCTGGGACAACGAAAAGAATGCCATCGGCAAGGTACAGAAGCTGCGTGCCGATATTGAGCAGTTGAATGCTGATATTGAGCGGGCACAGGAAAATTATGACCTCAATAAGGCTGCAGAACTCAAGTACGGTCGTCTGCCGGAACTGAAGAAACAGCTGGAAGAGGAAGAAGCAAAGGCAGAACAAGCAGAGGGCAAGCACACTCTGCTGCGTGATAAGGTCACAGATGAAGAAATCGCCCGCATTATCGAGCGTTGGACCGGTATTCCGGTTGCTCGTCTGATGGAGGGCGAGCGCGAGAAGCTGCTGCATCTGGAAGATACGCTGCATAAGCGCGTGATCGGTCAGGACGAAGCAGTTAAGCGCGTATCCGAAGCCATTCTGCGTTCTCGTGCAGGTATTCAGGATCCGAATCGTCCGATTGGTTCGTTCCTGTTCCTTGGCCCGACTGGTGTCGGCAAGACAGAACTGGCCAAGACACTAGCAGCTACGCTGTTTGATGACGAAAAGAATCTGATTCGTATTGATATGTCGGAATACATGGAGAAATATTCCGTATCTCGTCTGATCGGTGCACCTCCAGGATATGTCGGCTATGAAGAAGGCGGCCAGCTGACCGAAGCGGTTCGCAGAAAGCCGTACTCTGTCGTCCTGTTCGATGAAGTAGAGAAGGCACATCCGGATGTATTCAATGTCCTGCTGCAGGTATTGGATGACGGTCGCATTACCGACTCGCAGGGTCGTACCGTAGACTTTAAGAATACCATTATCATTCTGACCTCGAACCTTGGTTCTTCTGTTCTGCTCGATGGCATCGGTGCAGACGGTGAAATTCGTGAGGATGCAAAGCAGCAGGTACATGAGCTGCTGCGCCGATCGTTCCGTCCGGAATTCCTCAACCGTCTGGATGAGATTGTCTTCTACAAGCCGCTGACCAAGGAGAATATCACAGGCATTATTGACTTGCTGATTCAGGCACTGAGCAAGCGTCTGGAAGACAAGCAGCTGTCTGTCGAACTGACCGACGCGGCAAAGCAGTATGTCATCGACAACGGCTACGATCCGGTTTACGGTGCTCGTCCGCTCAAGCGGTTCTTACAGCGCAATGTCGAGACCCTGCTCGGCAGAACCATTATCGCTGGCGATGTGTCCGAAGGTACGAAGCTGGTTGTCGATTATCAGAACGGAGAACTGACGGTTACACCGGTGTCTGTTGTCTCGGGATAATGCATGGAAAATGCACATTTGTGCAAGAAATCAATGTCGTATATTGTCAAAAAGGCAGTCCTGTGAAAACAGGGCTGTCTTTTTGCTGTTTTCTTGCGTGTTTATACAAAAATGTCTAATCAAAATACACAACAGAACGATGCAAGATTTGTGTATATCAAACAGAATGCAGAGAAATATCTAGATATACTGCGATATATGCAACAAAAATGACGAAAATCGCCGCTAAAAATCAAAAAAACAAAAAGAATAACTTGACAAAAAGAAAAATGCATTCTATGATATGACGAGTGTGAAAAAGTGAGGAAGTAATGGATAGGAGAAGATAAATAAATCCATATATTTAGGGCGGCGGAGAACAACTCAATGAAACATATAAATTCGGGCGAACAGTTCGGTATTCCTTTGGCAGAAGTAGAGGATGACGTCGAAAATTCAGGGTGTGACAACCTGAAAAGAATCTGGGAAAAAGTACAGCGAGAACATAATGTCGATGCGATGGAGTACATCGGATTGGCGTATGTTTATGGAAACAGCGGACTTCCAGCGAGCTTGGAAAAGGGAATTGGATTCCTGCATCTGGCTGCGCAGGGCGGCTGCACGACAGCACAACATTATATAGCAGACTGCTATGCTTACGGCATCGGCGTGGAACAGGACGCGGATGCTGCCTGCGCGTATTATCGCTTGGCCATCCAAGATACGGATGCCGCCCTGCGGCAGACCGCACGCAGTCAGCTAAAACGATTGAAACAGGATTGAAAAAGTCGCCGCAAGGCGGCTTTTTTACTGTATATAGTCTTCAAAACAAATAAGAAACACCGAGCCATATGAAACAGCTTGATTTCTGCAACAAAATAGTTTATGATACTACCAAAGATTGCGAAGGACAAGAGGTGCAGATATGAGCAAGGATTTTAGAACGTTGATTCAGGAAAGCGTCAAGCAGAAGCAGCTGCATCCGGCAGATATTCCGTCTCTTGACTTGTATATGGATCAGGTCATTGCCCTGATGAGTGAGCATCTGGGGGAAGAGGGCGAAAAAGAACCGCTGACGCGCACGATGATTCATAATTACAGCAAAGCGGGGGTTATTTCCCCGATTAAGGGCAAAAAATATTCGCGAGAACAGATTTTGCAGATGCTGGCCGTGTATTCGCTCAAAAATCTGTTGAGCATCTCACAGATCAAACGCATTTTAAACGGTGTAGAACAGAGCGGCGCGGGCGAAAAGGGATTGGAAAACTGCTTTCAGACCCAGCTGGAGCGGCGCACCAACATCAATGCACAGCTCATGGATTCCATTGATGCAATTGTACACGATAACGATATGAAGCTCGGCACACCGGCGGCGGCGATGTCTGTTTTGCTGACGATTGCTGACCTCAACAATACCCTGACATCTCTCGCTGCGGCGATTACCCAAGAGTGCTTTCCAGAGCTGCCGGATACCAAAAAGAAATCATAGCAATACTGTCTTCTCTTTGCCGCGCGGCAGAGAGAAGATTTTTTTATGAATTTTTTGTAAAAAGAAAAGGATTTGAGGTTCTCGTCACACTGTGTTCACATAACTGACGTAATATAGAAATATACCTTGGATATTTAGAGAGGAGCATGGCATATGTTCACGATTTTGATAGCAGATGATGAAGAACGTATCCGCCGCCTGGTATCGGACTTTCTGCGCCGCGATGGCTATACCGTTTTGCAGGCGGCAGACGGCGGACAGGCGATGGAACTCATCGACCAAAAACTTGGTTCAATTGACCTGATTATTCTGGATGTGATGATGCCGGTCTATGACGGCTGGAGCGTCCTGCGCCATATCCGCAGCAAAAATACCGATGTGCCGGTCATGATGCTGACGGCGCGCACGGAAGAAAACGATGAGGTGTTCGGCTTTGACCTCGGTGCGGATGATTATATCACCAAGCCGTTTTCCCCTATCGTGCTGTCGGCGCGCGTGCGCGCGATTGAAAAGCGCTGCCATCAGCATAATGAGGGCATTTATCAGTCAGGCGCACTGTCCATCAATGAAATCAGACGCGAAGTCTGCGTTGCCGGGGAAACCGTCGAGCTGACCCCGAAGGAATATGACCTGCTCATTTACTTTAAAAATAATCAAAATATTGCGGTTTCTCGCGAAAATATCCTCAATGCCGTGTGGGGCTATGATTATTTCGGCGATTTGCGCACCGTCGATACGCATGTCAAAAAGCTGCGTGCGAAGCTGGGTGACTGCGGCAAGATGATTGAAACCGTGCGCGGCTTCGGCTACCGATTTGAGGGAGAGCAGCAGTGAGAGCCCATGCGCTGCGCCAGCAAAAGGAAGAAGAAACGGGACGGCGATACCGCGGTATCCACACATTAAAATTCCGGTTTTTCAGCTGTGTGGCATTGACGGCGGCGATTTATATTGTAGTTATTATCCTGCTCAATGTTCTGTTTTTTCAGCGGTATTACTTGGTTGAGAAAAAACACAATTTGACAGAGATTTATCAGCACATCAATTCCAGCTATACCGGCGATGTGACCGTGCTGGAAGATGAGCTGAAGCATCTGGAAAAAAACAACAATATCCGGATCAGTATCTTCAATCAGTACGATCAGGCGATCTATGATACGATTTATCAGCATGACCGCAGCGGCACGCGCAATTTTGTGATGGAAGATCCGCTCGGACAGGCGATTTACGTCTATAACAGCGAAGAACTGAAGAAAAAAGGCTATACGTTTTCCTGCTTGCAGGATTCTGACGGACAAGTCGCGTATATTGCACTGCTCGGTAAGCTGCAAAACAGCGATACGGTCTTGCTGCGCATTCCGACCACAGCACTGAAAGAAGAACGTTCGGTCAATTTGGCGTTTCTCGTTGTGTCGGGCTTTGCGGCGCTGCTTGCGTGCCTGATTGCCGGATTCTTTATCGGCGGAAAATTTACCCGGCCGATTACCGAAATGACCCAGCTTGCGCGCGCCATCACGCGATTGGATTTTTCCAAAAAATATACCGGCACCTATCATGATGAGCTGGGAGAGCTGGGAGAAAGCCTCAATAAAATGTCGGAGGATTTAGAGTCGTCCATTCATGAGTTACAGCAGATGAATGAACAGCTGCAGCGGGAAATTGAGGAAAAACAGCGCATTGATGACATGCGAAAAGAGTTTATCATCAATATTTCCCATGATCTCAAGACACCGATTGCCTTGATTCAGGGCTATGCCGAAGGGCTGCGTGTCGGCATCAATGACTCGGAGGAAGCAAAGAACGAATACTGCGATATTATCATTGATGAAGCCAAGCGCATGAATCATTTGGTGCGGCAGCTGTTGGATCTGTCCAAGATTGAATTGGGCAATACCGTGCCGAATAAAATCGAATTTGACGCCTATGAGCTGGCGGAAGCGGTTGTCGAAAAAACGCAGGTGATGTGGCAGGAAAAGCAGCTGCATGTCGATGTATCCGGCGTTGGCAGCGAGGTGCTGTATGCGGATTATGACATGCTGGAGCGCGCTGTGATGAACTACATGACCAATGCGATTGACCACACGCCGACCGGCGGACACATTCGCATCACGACCAGTCAGGATACCAAACATATTGTGCTGACTGTCGAAAACGAAGGCAGCCAGCTGGCACAGGAGGAAATGGATAAAATTTGGGACAAGTTCTATAAGCTGGACAAATCGCGCACGCGCGTCAGCGGCGGCGGTTCCGGTATTGGATTATCCATTGTTCGGGCGATTATGCACGCGCACAATGGCGGCTGCGGCGTGCGCAACATCGAGCAGGGCGTCGCCTTTTATCTGACCTTGCCGAAGCATCCGTAAAAAGGAAACCGAAAATCCGCGAAATCTTGCGTGGATTTTCGGTTTTTTTGCAAAATCGGCACTTTGCCACTTGGTAGACATATGCGGGTGTGTTATACTGGAAATAACAAAATTATGATTGCTGAAAGAAAAAGGAGTATTGTTGGAAATGGAATTCCGCGATTTGGGCATTGATGAAGAGCTGTTACATGCACTCAGCGATGCCGGTTATACCGTCCCGACCCCGATACAGGAGCAGGCAATTCCTGCGGCCATTGCGGGCAAGGATGTCCTCGGATTGGCGCAGACCGGTACAGGCAAGACTTGTGCGTTTGCGATTCCGATTTTACAGAAATTGAAAAATGAAGAACGGCTGCCGGGCTTTCCGCCGATTCGTTCGCTGATTCTCACACCGACCCGTGAGCTGGCGATTCAGATCTATGACAGCTTCACTGCATATGCAAAATATACCGATATTCGCTGTGCCTTGGTGTATGGCGGTGTCTCGCAGTATAATCAGACCGAAGCACTGAGTGCCGGTGTCGATGTTCTGGTGGCAACACCGGGTCGACTCAATGACTTGTGCGGTCAGGGCTATATTGATCTGGAAGATATTGAACTGTTTGTCCTCGATGAGGCAGACCGAATGCTGGATATGGGCTTTGTCGATGATGTTGAGCGCATCATTCGCCGCATGGGCGAGCACGATGAGATGCAGACC
>NZ_JBNMHC010000064.1:0-8476 GCF_050872565.1 Butyricicoccus sp.
ACCGGAACCCAGCCGCACTTCTCACACTTGACCAGCGGAATCGGCTCGCCCCAGTAACGCTGACGAGAGAATACCCAGTCACGCAGCTTGTAGTTGACCTTGGCATGGCCGACCTTCTTCTCGGTCAGGAACTCCGTGATTGCCTTCTTTGCCTCGTCTACGGTCATGCCGTTGAGGAAGCCGGAGTTAACCATGATGCCGGTTGCGCAATCGGTAAAAGCTGCTTCCTGTACATTGCCGCCCTTGACAACCTCGATGATCGGCAGGTCAAATGCCTTGGCAAAATCCCAGTCGCGGTCATCGTGCGCCGGTACTGCCATGATGGCACCGGTGCCGTAGCTCATCAGAACATAGTCGGAAACGAAGATCGGAATCTCCGTGTTGTTTACCGGATTGATGGCGCGAACGCCGTCCAGCTTTACGCCGGTCTTTTCCTTGACCAGCTCGGTGCGCTCGAAATCAGACTTGCGTGCTGCTTCCTCGCGGTATGCGCGAACAGCGTCGATATTGCTCAGCTTGTCTGCCCACTTTTCAATCACCGGATGCTCCGGAGAGATAACCATATACGTTGCGCCGAACAGGGTATCCGGACGAGTGGTATAAATGGTCAGGGTGTCGCCTTCTGTGGTCTGGAAGTCAACTTCCGCACCGGTGGAACGGCCGATCCAGTTCTTCTGCTGGGTCTTGACGCGCTCGATGTAATCGACATCATCCAGATCGTCAATCAGACGCTGTGCGTACTCGGTGATCTTGAGCATCCACTGGCTCTTATCCTTGCGGATAACCTCGCTGCCGCAGCGCTCACAAACGCCGTTGACAACTTCTTCGTTTGCCAGCACGCACTTACAGCTGGTGCACCAGTTTACTGCCATTTCCTTCTTGTATGCCAGACCCTTCTTGAACAGCTGCAGGAAGATCCACTGGGTCCACTTGTAGTAGCTCGGGTCAGTGGTGTTGATCTCGCGACTCCAGTCAAAGGACAGACCCAGTGCCTTGAGCTGGCTCTTAAAGCGAGCGACATTGCGCTTGGTAACCTCTGCCGGATGCACGTGGTTCTTGATGGCAAAGTTCTCGGTCGGCAGACCGAAAGCGTCCCAGCCCATCGGGTACAGCACGTTATAGCCCTGCATACGGCGCTTTCTCGCGACAATATCCAGAGCGGTGTAGGAACGCGGATGGCCTACATGCAGGCCAGCGCCGGACGGATACGGAAATTCAACCAGCGCATAAAACTTCGGCTTGGTATAATCCGTTGTTGCAGCAAAAGCCTGCTTGTCATCCCAAGCCTTCTGCCACTTTGCTTCAATGGATTTAAAATCGTATTTTTCCAATGTTATGGCTCCCATCTTACAATTTGATCTATGCGAAAAAATATGCAGTATTTACAGCTCTTCCAGCGGAATCGCGGTCGCATCCTTCCACAGCTTTTCCAAGCCATAGAATTCGCGCGCCGACTCCAAAAATACATGGACAAGGGCGAAGCCGTAATCCAGCAGGATCCAGCTTGCGGAATCGTGTCCCTCGACGTGATGCGGCATCACGTCATAGTCGGTCTTGAGCTTAAACTCTACCTCGTCTGCCAGCGTCTTGACCTGCGTGGTGCTGGTTGCGCTGCAAATGACAAAGTACTCCGCGATAGAAGTCAGGTCTGCTACCTTGAGCACCTGAATGTCTTCCCCGCGCTTGCTGTCCATGGCGTTGACCATGGCCTTGACATAATCTCTTGTCGTATTCGGCATACGTGTATCTCCTTTATCTGCCGCATGGCAGAACCGTTCTATTTATTCCTCGTCTGACACAGCAGCACTGCCGCTGTCGCGTTTCTCAGCCTTCTTTTTCGCGTTTTTATAGGTCTGGTAGCGCAGTGCCTTTTCCTGTCTCCAGTCCTCGCTGTAAATGCCATACGTGTTCGGGGTAACGATGTCAAAATCGTCCTCCGTCAGCTTGTAGGTATACGGGTTGAAGTTCTTGTTGATCTGGTCGATAATCATATCTTCATCGAGAATGTAGAACCAAATATCCAGACCAAAATTGACGCGGGCAGAGTCGCCGTACAGGGTCTCCATGTCTACGTCCTTCTTCATGTCCATCTTCATGCCCTGCATTCCGATCCAAAGAATCTGAGAGGTAGTCAGGTCTGTTTTGACGTTCTCCGTCACCGCCGAGGCGATTTCCGGAATTTTAAAGATATTGCTCGGCTGCAGCACCGTTCCGCCAACCGTCACAAGAAAATCCTGCAGCTTGGTCACGCGGCCAATATCGCCGTCATCGTATCCCGTGCCGTCGTCGTTGTGACGCCAGCGCAGATATTCGACAACCTGCTTGCCGTTCAGGTGCTGCTTGCCCTTTTTAAATTCAATGGAAAGATCCTGTGATGCATCATGATAAGACATATCAAACGGGATGTTGTAATCCACGCCGCCAACAACGTCGACAATTTTCGCAATGGCATCGAAATTCGCAACCAGATACTTGTCCGGTCGGAAACCGATCACTGTACTCACTTCGTCCAGCATTTCATCTACGCCATACGCATACGCCGCGTTGATTTTTCGGCCGGAACCCGTGCGGTCGCAGTCCACCAGCGAGTCGCGCGGAATATTGATGATATTCGCTTTTCTGTTTTTCGTGTCAAACACGAGCACCATCATGGAATCCGTGCGTTTTTCCTCTTCATCCGTCGCGCAGATGAGAAGCGAAAACACGCCCTCTCGACGGTTTGCCCCGTTGACGACAATTGCCGAGCCTTGATCGACATTTGCCCCGTTTCCTGTAATTGCTCCGGATGCATTGATCCAGAAACAGAAAGCAAAATATCCACCTATACAGACAGCCGCCGCGATAATCAACCCAGTTAGTACGCGACTGAACCGTTTGTTATGCTTTTTGTTCATACACCACTCGTCCTATTCATTCGTTCAGCTCCTGCATCTGTCCGATCAGCCAGTTCCGTGCACGCACGGTGTCCAGCTGAATCAGTTTTCCCCGCTGTACCAGCTCACGCAGAGACGCATTCATTCCATACAACAGTGCCTGATCCAGATTGCGGGCTGCCAGCTTGCGAGCGGTCTTTACGCCCTCAAACGTGCGGTTTTCTTCTATGTAATCCGCCATATAGACGATCTTATCCAGCAGATTCATCTCGGCGCAGCCGGTCGTATGATAAGCAATCGCATGAACGACATCATCCGGTGCGTCGTAGACATCCTTTGCAATGGCAGCCGCTGTTTTGCCGTGCAGCGTCTTCCATTCTGTTTTTTCAACATCATTGGGTATTATACCGTATTTTTCGCACAAGTTCAACTGCTCTTCCTGAGAAAAGTTCTTGGTAATGTCGTGCAGCAGCATGGCAAAGGCACATTTGTCTTCGTCTGCGCCGTATTTCTGTGCAAGCATTCTCGCAGCCTTCTCGCAGCCGAGCGTGTGCTTCAGCCGGTAGCCTGACAGGCGGGAAAGGATATCTCGTCTTGTCTCATCTGTATAAAGCATGGTTATCCTCCGTTCTGTATCTGTGACCCCACATCTATTTAAAAATAGAGATGATGCTGGTCTATGTACGCAAAAACCGTTGCGGGAACCATTTCGCGGCATCGCTCCCGATCAGCACGAATTTCCGTCGACGAGACCGGCAGCGCGGGGCAATCAATGATTTCCACCTGTGCCTGCCATGTTTCCTGCAGCCACGCCGCCTTTTGTGCAATCGCACTGCGGTCATGTTCGTCCCGCGCGATGACAACGAGATGCGCGAGCTGGCAGATGTTCTCCGGCTCCCGCCAGCGGTCAAAGCTCAAAAGCATATCGGTTCCCATAATAAAATACAGGGTGCTGTCCGGATAGGTCTCTTTGAGTCGGCGCAGCGTATCCACGGTATAGCTTCGTCCGCCGCGCGTCAGCTCCATGTCTGTGACTTCCGCGTGTGGAATCTCCTGTGCCATGCAGCGTGTCATGTCTAACCGCTGGGCACTCGTCGCCGAGTGCTCCGGCATGGTCTTGTGCGGCGGAATGTTGTCCGGAATGAGCAGCAGGCGGTCAAAATGCAGAGCCTGCACCGCCTGCTGCGCCGCGTGAAGATGTCCATTGTGCGGCGGGTTAAAGGTCCCGCCCATAATGCCGATCCGCATCATGCGTTCGGGTCAATGTGACGGTTTTCCGGCTCGCGTGCCACGCGGAAGATGACGGTCTTGGTGCCAATGCACTGTACCGGTTCTGCGTCCAGTGCCTCGCACAGCTCCGCCTGCACCTCCTTGGTGCTCATCATAGCGGTCTCCAGAACCTTGATCTTCATCAGCTCATGCTTTTCCAGCACCTCTTCGGTCTGTGCAATGACAGCATCCGTGATGCCCTCCTTGCCGATGAGTACGGTGTCGTTCAGTGTGTTTGCCATTGCGCGCAGGCGCGCACGCTGTTTGCTTGTCAGCATATGTTTATTCTCCTTCTTCAGCATATTGTTTGAGCGCACTGCCCAGCGCGGTAAAGGCGCGTGCGCGGTGCGAAATTGAATTCTTTACATCGGATGCCAGCTCACCGAACGTGCAGCCGTATTCCGGCACACAGAAAATCGGGTCATAGCCAAAGCCGCCGGTTCCGTGCTCTTCGCTCAGAATCGTGCCGCGGCACTGACCGCGCACGGAAAGCTCTCGTCCATCCGGAAAAACGCACGCCGCCACGCAGACAAACTGTGCGCCACGCTCATCCTCTGAAACCGTCAGCATTTTCTCGATGAGCAGCTGGTTTTTCTCATGGGCACTGACATTCGGGCCTGCCCAACGAGCAGAATGAATGCCCGGGAAGCCATCCAAGGCATCGACGACCAGACCGGAGTCATCGCCGACTGCCGGCAGACCGGTTGCCTTGCACACCGCCCGCGCCTTGATCTTTGCGTTTTCCTCGAAGGAATCGCCGTCTTCTTCAATTTCCGGAAAATCCTCCGGAATCGGCTCGACTTCGATGCCAAACGGCGCGAGAATGTCGGTCACTTCTTGAATCTTTCCCTTATTATGTGACGCGAGTACGATCTTCATCCGATCTCACCCGTAATCTTTCTCTGTTCGCGGCACAGCTTGCTGGTTCCGCGGCGTGCCAAGCTCATCAGCTTGTTCAGCTCTTCCTTGGTAAACGGACGGCCTTCTCCGGTGCCCTGAATCTCTACAAACTCTGCCTTTTCCGTCATGACGAAGTTTGCATCAACAATAGCATGAGAGTCTTCTGCATATGCCAGATCCAGAATCGGTTCGCCTTCCCAAATACCGGCAGAGACTGCGGATACCTGACCGGTCAGCGGCATCTTGGCAATCACGCCTTCATCCACCAGCTTCTTGCACGCCAGCCAAAGCGCAACATAGCCGCCGGTAATAGACGCACAGCGCGTGCCGCCGTCTGCCTGAATGACATCACAGTCCACGGTAATCTGTCTCTCGCCCAGGGCTTCCATGTCTGTCACGGCGCGCAGGGAGCGGCCAATCAGACGCTGAATTTCTGCGCTTCTGCCGTTGAGCTTGAGCTTGGAAATATCGCGGCGGTTTCTCGTGTTGGTCGCACGCGGCAGCATGTTATATTCTGCCGTAACCCAGCCCTTGCCGGTTCCCTTGACATGCGGCGGAACGTTTTCCTCTACCGATGCGTTGCAGATCACCTTGGTATTGCCCACGGAAATAAGCACGGAACCTTCTGCATACATCGTATAGTCCTTTACAATTTTTACTTTACGCATCTCATCGTTGCGTCGTAAATCCGGTCTTGCCATTAGTCTTCTTCTCCTTCCGATTCTTCCTCTATCTCATCTGTTTCATCCAATTCTTCTACCGGCAGCAATGCCTCGACAAACGCCTTGCGCTCAAACGGCATCAAGTCGTCAATGCCCTCACCGACACCGACATACTTAACCGGCACGCCGAGTCCGGCGGAAATCGCTACGACAATACCGCCCTTGGCGGTGCCGTCCAGCTTGGTCAGCACAATGCCCGTCAGCTTTGCCACTTTATTGAACTGTTCTGCCTGCGAAACGGCATTCTGTCCCGTCGTTGCATCCAGCACCAGCAGCGTTTCCCGGCTGCTGTCCGGCAGCTCGCGCGTAATCACGCGGTCAATCTTATTCAGCTCATTCATCAAATTCGCCTTGTTGTGCAGGCGTCCGGCTGTATCCACAATAATCACATCGCAATTGCGCGCCTTTGCCGCAGCAATCGAGTCAAACACGACTGCTGCCGGGTCGGCGCCTTCGCCGTGGCGCACAATATCTGCACCGGCGCGCTTGGCCCAAATTTCCAGCTGGTCTGCTGCTGCCGCACGGAAGGTATCCGCTGCCGACAGCATGACGCGCATTCCCTGTGCCGTGTACGATGCCGCCAGCTTGCCAATCGTTGTGGTCTTGCCCACACCGTTGACACCAATGACCAGAATCACTGCTGGCTTTTTGGAAATGTCCAGTCCGCTGTCCTCCTGCATCATCTCGCTGAGAATCTCGCACAGCACACTGCGCAGCTCTTCTTTTGTGTTGATGTGTTGATGCTTGGCGCGGTCACGCAGCTCATCTACTGCACGAGATGCCGTCGATGCACCGAGATCCGCCAGAATCATCGCTTCTTCCAGCTCTTCCAGCAGGTCTTCGTCCACCTTGACGAACGCCGCCATGACATCGCCAATCGACTCGCTGACTGCATCACTGGTCTTTTTCAATCCCTGTTTGATTTTATCAAAAAATCCCATGATTATTTTTCCTCCTGTTTCTTTTTCTCTGTCATCCATGTCGGAAGCACGGGAATCAGCGGAAATGCCGACAAAAGCAGATACGCATACCGTACACCAAAGGCAACCGGTGCCGCCAACATCAACGTGATCCACAGCAATGCTCCCGGTGCAAGCACCAAAGCCAGCGTATACGCTCTGCGCCGCAGCAGCAATGCCAAGCACAGCAGCCACAACGCAAACAGCGTGCCAATGCTCATATGCAGCTGCAAGTTTCCTTGGATCTCGCTGAGCAGCGTGCCGCCCGGCAGACGCTGCAAAATATCAACAGTATGCAGCCCATATCCGTCCCATTCCTCTCCCTCAGAGATGCCGGATACTAAATCGCCATAGCTGTTGCGCGATCCAATTTTCCAGTAACCAAAGGTCTCCAGACAATAGGCTTTGATGTAAGCCGGAAAATTTTTCAAACACATGGTTCCCCAGCACTTGAGCAGGTGAACCGTGTTTTGTTTTAAATAATAATTATCGAAATGTCCATAATCCCATTTGATGGAATCGACCAGACACGGTGTGTATACCCGCCGGTATTCTTCTTCCGGCAGCAGCGTTGTCACCGCTTCGCGCTCCGTGTCATTCATCTCTCCGTCATGCGTGACGACATACGCCATCTGCTGAATCGGCACGCCAAGCGACTCCACAACAGAATCTTTTTCTACGCCGCAAGCGGTATAGATGGGACCTGTGACGATACACGAAACGACAATCGCGCTCAGTGTCACCAGACACACGCGCTTTGCCTGTCTGCGATAGACAATCAGCAGCAAAACCAGCAGTCCCGCTGCGATATACAGTCCATTATTGCGGAAAAAGATTGTGCCGAGCAGCAGCAACATCCACTTCGCCAAATATGCTTTGCTCTGAAGCACTTTTCCCTGCGACTGCGCGGCATCCACGAGCTGCATGGTCAGCAGCAGCAAAAATACCGTAAACAGCGGATCCTTCCACATGACAACCGCATTCATCGCGAACGTCTGCGGAATCACGAAAAAAAGCAGCGATGCGATGATATACCAGCGTCTGACACCTTTGCTGTCCAACCAAGTCAGAAAATACGCATAAGCTGCCGCCATCAGCAGATACTGCGTCAACGAATAGAGAAAGACGCCAAGCATCAAGCTGCCGACTGCCGCGCCGATTTTGATAAAAATCGCTACGAACAGCGTGTACACAACCGGAAAATGATTAGAAATCGCCGCATCTCCCAGTGCCTGCTCAATCGAGCTGAACGAATCTCCGAGTACAGAACCCGGAAAATCTTTTAGAAAAAACGGCAGCCAACACAGACACAGCACCGCAAAGCACACGGCAAACAGCTTTTTGTTGAACGTCTTGTGCTGCATCGGACGGGAAATGGCATCATACAGCCTGTCCAGTGCGAGCAGCAGCACGAACGTGCCCACTGCCGCCAGCGCGAACACCGCCAAATCCGTCCATGCAAAATCATCAAAGGTGTTCTGCGTGTAGCTGGCGTGTACATCCCCGCTGAAATGAATCTTTCTGCCGAGGCTTATCATCGCGCCGAACATCAGTGCCGCTAGGATAAACGGCCACAGCATCTTTTTCTGCTTTGTTTGTTGCATCTGCATATCAGAAATCATGCCTTCTTTTTTTCATCAGTTTTTGTCCACATCGGGAGCAGCGGAATCAACGGAAATGCCACCAAAAGCAGGTAGACATATCGCATACTAAACGCAACCGGTGCTGCCAGCATCAACGTAATCCACAAAAA
>NZ_JBNMHC010000065.1:0-8444 GCF_050872565.1 Butyricicoccus sp.
TATCTCGCGGATTAAAAGTAAATGTAAACCAATACAAAACGGACAGAGGCATGACGCTTCTGTCCGTTTTTTCATAAAAATAGAATAAAATTATAGCAGCCAGCCATCGTCCTGGCCAAACAGTGTTTTGACGAGTTTTCCATCCCGAATCAGCAGGACATGTACCGGTGTGTATTCGTGGACGCAATTGACAATGACATGCGCCGCGCCGCGCGATTCCCCGTCCCATAAAACAAGCACGGCATCACTGTACCGAATGATGGACAGATTGCGCTGCAATGGCGCAGACTTATGATGGACTTGATAGTCTGGGCGGAAAATTTTCATCGGCAAATGATTGCGGCGAGCGTACTCCTCCGCCAATTCATCGGCACCAGCAGCACCGCCGGATACAATTTCACTGGTTCCACGCGGCATATAACGCTCCAAAATTGGATAGGCATCTTTGGTCACCGAACGGGAACCGACAATGGCAACTCGCATAACAAACTCTCCCCAAACAGACGTTCTGCTTGTACTATACCATAAATTAAAAATGGGTTCAATATCCGCGCGTGGTTTGGTTCGAGAAATCTGCCTGTGTATACAATGGCTGGGCATTCCGCCAGACATCTATATGGATAGTTTTTGTGTGCGGCGGAAAATCTAAAGAAGAAGGGAGAGGATGCGATGAATAGACGGAAAACGTATTGGTGTGGTGTCGTGGCGGCGATACTGCTGATAGGTACGGCACAGGCAGCAGATGTCATTCCTTTGGGAATTCCGGCGGGCGTGCGGATGACAGCAGAAGGCGTAGTCATTTCCAGCATGACAGAAATTGATACGCCGGCGGGTGCTGTATGCCCTGGAGAGGAGGCAGGACTGGAAACAGGAGATATTTTGCAGACGGCAAACGGCGTAGGGATTGATTCCAGTGAAACCTTGGCGGATGTTGTTCACAACAGTGAAGGCAAGCCGATAGAGCTGGTTGGGTTGCGCGGAGAGACAAATATTTCGGTCTCTGTGCAGCCGGTGCAGAGCACATCTGGTGATGGATACCAGATTGGACTGCTGATTCGGGATAGTATGGCGGGCATTGGTACGCTCACGTATGTCGATCCGAAAAATGGCGATTTTGGTGCGTTGGGACATCCGGTTACAGACGTTGACAGCGGTGCGCGCCTGCCGCTGGAGACTGGTTCCATTATTCCGGCACAGGTGGTTCGTGTCGAAATGGGAACGGCAGGGAAACCGGGAGAGTTGATTGGCACGTATGATTTTTCGACGGAACTAGGAAAATTGGAAGATAATACGGCACGCGGTATTTTTGGCACGTTGACAGATACTAGCCTGTATGCAGGACAATCGACTGTCTCTACCGCAGAACCGGAAGAAGTGCATACGGGAGATGCGGAGATTCTCTCCTGTGTTTCCGGTGCACAGCCGAAACGCTATGCAGTTTGCATTGAAAAAGTTACACCGGACGCTTCTGACTGCCGGAATTTGTCTCTGCGCGTGACAGATGAGACGTTGTTGGAAACGACTGGCGGCATTGTGCCGGGAATGTCAGGTTCTCCAATCATACAGGATGGCAAGCTGATCGGTGCAGTTACCCATGTACTTGTTAATCATCCGGATCGTGGGTACGGCATTCTCATAAACAATATGCTTGATGCGACAGGATAAATAGAAAAGAATCGGGGCGCGGCGCTTGCAGCTGCGCCTCGAATGCTGTCTATATTAAAATTAGCAAAATATAAACATATCTGCGAATTCGCATGACAAAATATCGCACGAAAATATTCGCGTATCACGGAGAAAAATGACAAATAAACTAAAAATATTGCTTATTTGCTTTGCATATGTTGAAAATGGGCGAAATGTTTTTATGAAGAAATGAGTAAAATTCATTGTCTTTTCTGCGAAAATGTGATACGCTGATACCGCCGGAAAACGGTAAATTCTAACGAAAATGCTGGAAGGCAGGGAATGATAACATGGAGAACAGGATTCGTGTATTGATCGCTGATGAAGATAAGGAATTTCGCGCCGTGCTGCGGGAAACGTTGTGTGCGGATGAGCGGATTGAGGTCATCGGGACATATGGGGATGGAAATGGATTGGTGCAGCGTATCATCCAAGATGCACCGGATGTTGTGCTGATGGATTTGATTTTGCCGGGTGCAGACGGTCTGTTGGTTTTGCGGGAGCTTAATGAGGCAGCACCGGCGAAGATGCCGGTCATCTTTGTGCTGAGCAGCTTTGCATCGCAGGAAACCATGCAGGAATGCAATGCGCTGGGAGTCAGCTTTTATCTGCGCAAGCCGGTAGAACTTCATGCACTGGTACAGCGGGTGTGCCGCTATGGCGGACAGCGGGGATATATGCGCACGGCTGCTGTGCGTGTGCCGAACGAAGAACTGGAAATTGAAATGCGTGTGACGGACATTATTCATCAAATTGGTGTACCGGCGCATATCAAGGGATACCAGTATCTGCGTGAAGCTATCATTATGACGATTCATGATATGGAGGCAATCAATGCGATTACAAAGGTATTATATCCAACTGTCGCAAAAAAATTCAAAACAACGTCTTCTCGCGTAGAGCGAGCAATCCGACATGCCATTGAAGTTGCTTGGGATCGCGGGGATGTGGACACGTTGCAGGAGTATTTTGGTTTCACTGTGTCAGGGACAAAGGGAAAACCAACCAATAGTGAATTTATTTCGATGGTTGCGGATCGTCTGCGGTTGGAGTTGAAAATTGGCTGAAAAAAAGAGCCGAAGAAGATTGTCTCTTCGGCTCCTAGTCAGCGATGATAGTAGTCGCTGGATAATATTTGATTGTTTGCCGTGAGATAGCGTGCGGTTAGCGTGTTCATAGATGTGATTTCAGCCTGTGAAATCGTCTGTTGGGGGAAGGTGTAAACAACAGAACCATTTTGATACACAGCGCGGTCTGTGATCCAACTGCCGTCGCTGAAAATGGCATAGCCTGCATAGGTGCTATCGAAAATGTCGTGGCCGAGATAGCCGGAGCTGTCCATGCCAAATAGATTGAGCAGTGTTGGTGCTAAATCAGCAGTATTGCATGTTTTGGTCACTGTCATTGGCTGCATGTCTGTGGACCAGATAAAGCACGGTGTGCGCTCTAACAGCAGATCGGTGTCTACTTGGGATAATTCCCGCACACGCTGCTGATTGGTCATCGTGTACGCGTAGTGATCGGTTACGCCGATAATAACCGTGTTTTGCAGCAAATCTCGCTGCTGCAGCTCTTGCAGCAGTTGCGCAAAAAAATCATCCAGTAAGTGGATTTTTGCGTAATAATAGTTGACTTCGGAACAGCTGTCGCGATTGGCATACTGCGGATATTTCTGCATGGCATATGTCCCGACAGAATCACCGTCACCATACGGCATGTGCGCGTTGCGCGAAATCACAAAGTTGAAAAACGGCTGATCTGTGGGCAGCAGCTTCTCTTTGAGTGCAGGATTTGTCAAAACAAAGCTGTCCTCGTATAGCTCGCTAGAAAACGGATTATCTGTATAGTCCATATAGCTAATGTACTGCTTGTAACCCATGGCGGGATCCATCACACCGCGGCTGTAAAAAGATGGTCTGTTGTAATGAAACGCGTTGGCGGTGTATCCGTTCGCACGAAACCGGCTGGGCAAACTTTCGGAAAAATGATTATCTTGATAGGCAGTGACGAGTTTTCCGTCGGTCGGAGAAAAGATGCCAGTATTCATTGCAAATTCCGAATTGAATGTGCGGGCACTACCGTATAGCGGTGTGTAAAAATTGGTAAATTGGATGCCCTCTTGCATCAATCGCGTGATTGTCGGCGCAGAATCTGGGGTGATGGTCCAATCATCGGCACTTTCCATCAGGACGAGAATCACATTTTTGCCGCGCAATGTACCGGCCATATCGTTGGTTGCGCCGGAACTGCCATATGCATTCAAATAAGCAGAGACCTCGGCACGATCTTTTCCTTGCTGTGCATCGGAATGGCAGAGCATTGGCTCAAGAAAGTGAGCAGAGACATCATATAAGGCTGTTTGGTATAATCCGTTTGCCTGATATGTGCTGTAGGCGTCATAGGCTGTGCTTGCCGGTGTCTGGTACGACAACAGCGAAGCGGCAGTCAGTGTACCGAAGCAAATACACAGTGCGCGCGTGCGGCTGGAGTGTGTGCGCGGACGCACAAGACATGCCAGCACGAGGAAAAGAAGCATACCAACAGCGCCGATGAGAAAACCAAGGGACAGATAGGAAAACAGAGAGTTGGCGAACGCTGCACCATCACGCAGGTAAGCAAGGTCGCGCAGCCATAACAATCGTTGAAAAATGCGATAATATCCGGCTTGTACGAGAGAATAGCCGATGACAAGCAGACCAATGCCTGCGCCAAACAGGCGGGCGGCTGTCTGCGGAAGTAAAGACAGCAGTGCCGTGCCAATTGCTGCCCAAACGGCAGAATGCAACAGCGGCAGAACTGCTGTTGTGTCGCTCATATGGTATAAAAATACTTCTGGCGTAAAAAATAAAAGCCATGGTATTGCGTACAGTCGAACGAAGCGAGAAAGCGACAAGATTTCACCTTCTTTTCCTAAGGATAGTTGTATTATAAACGATTTTTGCGCGCAACGTCAACGCGGAAGAAAAGCGAAGCACGGCTTGACGAGAAAAGACTGTCGTGCTATAATATAGCCGATGAATGAGGAAATCATCAACCAGAAAAGACACAAAGCGAAACCCCCAGTAGTTGCCGCTACTGGGGGTTTCTATTTACTTTTACGGAGTAATCAACCGAGGCTCATTATCGCCGTTTTACTTCCAACCGTCGAGCCATTTGCATATGTAATGGGAAATTACACTTGCCACAACTGCGAGAAGCAATGAGGAAATCCATTCCATCGAAGACACCTCCCTTCCGTCACTGGTTTGTGCCGGAAAAAGGCGGTAACAGAACTATTATATCAGATCATTTCCAAATATCAACAGAAAACGCGTACAGCACTGCTTGACGGAGCGAAGCGAGAATGCTATACTACAAATAGGCAAAGGTAGAAATGTATTGCCATTCAGAACAACAGAGCGAACCCCCTAGCAGGTCCCAACTGCTAGGGGGTTCTTCTGCTTTTACGGAGCAGTTAACCGAGGTTAGTTACCGGATTTACTTCTTTCCGTCTAACCATTTGCATATGTAGTGGCTGGCTACACCTGCCACAACGGAAAGAATGAAGGTAGAAATGCTTTCCATTCAGAGCACCTCCTCTCTGTCACGGATTGCGCCAGATTGGAGCGGTAACAGAACTATTATATCAGATCATTTTCAAATATCAACAGAAAACGCATACAGCACGGCTTGACGGAGCGAAACGAGAATGCTATACTACAAATAGGCAAAAGGTGTTAAGTATGCCATGTGGAAACACAGAACAAAACCCCTAGCAGGTCGCGACTGCTAGGGGTTTCTTCTGCTTTTACGGAGCAGTCAACCGAGGCTCGTTACCGGATTTACTTCTTTCCGTCCAACCATTTGCAGATATAGTGGCTGGCTACACCCGCCACAACAGAAAGAATAAAGGTGTTAAGTACCTGCATGTTGAAACACCTCCTCTCTGTCACAGATTGCGCCAGATTGGAGCGGTAACAGAACTATTATATCAGATCATTTCCAAATATCAACAGAAAAGGACAGTTCGCAATGAACGGTCCTTTTTTCTTTCTACACCTAGTAAATTCTTGTGTATTCATGGTATAATAAACAATTAGGAAATGAATGGAGGACATGCAATGAAGCTGATGGCAATAGATGGCAACAGCATACTCAATCGCGCCTTTTACGGTGTGCGTTTGCTGACCAACCACGAAGGATTGTTTACAAATGCCGTATATGGCTTTTTATCCACGCTGTTCAAATTACAGGACGAGCATAAGCCGGACCGCATTGTTGTATGCTTTGACGTCAGAGAAAAAACATTTCGTCATAAAGAATATGCGGATTATAAGGGAACACGAAAGGGTATGCCGGATGAGTTGGCGCAGCAGCTTCCGCTCATTCGTGACGTGCTGGATGCCATGGGCATTCCTTATATGGAAAAGGCAGGATTTGAAGCGGATGATTTGCTGGGAACATTGAGCCAGCAGGCGAATGACAACGGAGATACCTGCTTGATTGTCACGGGAGATAAAGACTCGCTGCAGCTGATTGGCGGCGGTACCAGTGTGCTGCTGTCCATCACACGCAAAGGTCAGACGACGATTACCGAATATACCACGGAGGTTTTTCGCGAACAGTATGGATTTGATCCCATTCATATGATTGATCTCAAGGCACTTATGGGTGATACTTCCGATAATATTCCTGGCGTGCCGGGCATCGGAGAAAAGACAGCCATGGGATTGATTCAGAAGTTTGGTTCTGTGCAGGCGGTCTATGACAATATTGACGATCCGTTTATCAAAAAAGGACAGAGAACCAAATTGCTGGACGGAAGAGAAGCAGCGGATAAGAGCCTACATTTGGTTACCATCGTCCGCGATGTCCCGCTGGAGCGCAAGGTGACAGAACTGCCGGAAATGCACATGGATGAAGCGGCGCTGTACCGACTGTTTACGCGATTAGAATTCAAAAATTATATTACCCGATTGGGACTGCACGCACCGGAAGAAGACGCTGTTCCCAAAAAAGAAATCATTCGCAAGGAGCTGCACAGCGGCGAAGCATTGTTTGCCGCCATTGCAGATAAGCCGGAGCTGATTGTCACTGCACCGCATTCATTGGAAGCAGTATGTGTACTTGCAGAGGACACGGCGTATTTGCTGTGTGCTGACCAGGTGGGAACAGAGGGCTGGCATACGGTTTTGCAGCAGCTGTTTTCCGGAAAATATCCGCTGACGGTACACGATGGCAAGCCATATCTCTTAGCTCTGCTCAGAGAGGGAATAGAAGCGGCAGATTTTGTCTGTGATACAGCACTCGGTGCCTATTTGCTTGATCCATCTGAATCCAGCTATAGTTTGGAAAAAGTCGCACTTGCGTATTTAAATCAAGAACTGGCACCTGTCTCTGATTATGAAGCGGAGGACGCGTTCTCTCCGTTGGGCGGGCGCGAAACCGCGCTGCGCACGCTGGCGGATCACGCTGCCGCTGTGCAGGAAATGGCACAGGAAATTGTACGAAATGTCAAAAAACAAGGCATGTATGACTTGTATCAGAACATTGAATTGCCGCTGGAAGGCGTGCTTGCTTCGATGCAGTTTTACGGCTTCCAAGCGGATGCAGATGCACTGCGTACCTTTGGTGATGCGCTGACACAGCGTATTGATGCATTGACAGCGGATATTTATCGGGAAGCCGGTCGAGAGTTTAATATCAATTCGACCAAAATGCTTGGACAGATTTTGTTTGAAGAGCTAAAACTGCCAGTCATGAAAAAGACAAAAACGGGATATTCCACCAATATTGAGGTGCTGGAAGCACTCAAGGGCTATCATCCGATGGTTGGTATGGTGATTGAATATCGTCAGCTGACCAAACTACGCTCGACATATGTAGACGGCTTGCTCAAGGTGATCGGAGCGGATGGACGCATTCATTCGACGTTCCAGCAGATGGTGACAGCGACTGGACGGCTCAGCTCGACAGATCCGAATTTGCAGAATATTCCGGTTCGCACAGAACTTGGCAGTGAGCTGCGGCATATGTTTGTGGCAAAACAGGGATGTGTCCTTGTCGATGCCGACTATTCGCAGATCGAGCTGCGCGTGCTCGCAGATATAGCAAATGACGAGACGATGATAGAGGCATTCCGCAGCGGTACGGACATTCATGCGATGACGGCATCACAGGTGTTCCATGTGCCGATAGAAGAAGTGACGGCTTCTATGCGTCGTTCATCTAAAGCGGTTAACTTTGGTATTGTATATGGCATTTCGGGATATTCACTGTCCAATGATATTGGCGTTTCCGTCAAGACAGCAACGGAATATATTAACAATTACTTGGCGGTATATCACGGTGTGCGCGAATATATGTCGCGCATCAAGGAGCAGGCGAAGGAAGAAGGCTTTGTTCAGACGACATTTGGACGCAAGCGTTGGCTGCCGGAGCTGAAATCCAAGAACACCAATATTCGCAAGCTGGGTGAGCGCATGGCACTCAATACACCGATTCAGGGAACCGCGGCAGATATTATCAAAATTGCTATGCTGCGTGTGTATCGCAGACTCAAGACAGAAAACATGCAGAGCCGCCTAGTATTGCAAGTCCATGACGAACTGATTTTAGAGACGCCGGAGCAGGAGACAGAACAAGCAAAGCGCATTCTCAAGGAAGAGATGGAAGCCGCTTGCCAGCTCAAAGCTCCGCTCACAGTTGATGTATCGTCTGGCCACGATTGGTATGCGGCGAAGGGCTAAAGCCATGATTTTATTTGTAGACTATAATGA
>NZ_JBNMHC010000066.1:0-8285 GCF_050872565.1 Butyricicoccus sp.
ACAAGCAGATGGAGGGACACGCATGGTAGCTGTTTTGGAAGAACTCATCAATTCGCTCTATGATATGATTCAGGAAGCGCGCAGCGTTCCGCTGAGTGCAGACAAATGTATGATTGACCAGGAAAAGGCACTCGATATTCTTGACGAGATTCGTGCCAATATGCCAAAGGATTTGGAAATGGCACGGGCACTCGTAGAAAAGCGCAATGAGATGGTAGAGGCGAGCAAGAAGGAAGCAGAAGACCTGCGCCGCAAGGCAGAGGATTACGTTCGCAAGACGGTAAATGAAAGTGCCATGATTGCAGAAGCACAGCGTCAGGCGGATGAGATCCTTGCCAATGCAGAGAAGCAGGCAGCGCAAATTCGCGCAACGGTAAATTCGTACTGCACCGAGAAGCTCAATGCAACCGAAACCTGTGCTGCACAGTCGCTGGAAGAAATTCGCAAGTGCCGCGCACAGTTCGAGCAGGTAAGCCCAAAGTAACAGCAAGAATTTAATACAAGCCACAAGCAGAAAGCGGAGATCAGTCTCTGTTTTCTGCTTTTTTCTTCGCCTAGGAGAAGAAGGTTGCATGAGATTCCGAACACTTGTTCGGAAGTTCAAAATTTATTAAAAATCGTAGAAAAAACTCTAATTATTCCCATAAAAAAATGCGGGAGAACCTTGCAATTTAAGATTACAGAAAGTATAATAAAATCATAGTGGGAGAGAGTGGGAGAAATGCCCACACAAAACCACGACTGCGGAGCGGGAGGACGGCAGCGTGAAGGGTGAGTATCAGCATACCTTGGACGCAAAGGGTCGTTTGTTTATCCCCGCTAAGCTGCGCGAACAGCTGGGAGACAGCTTCGTTGTGACGAAGGGATTGGACGACTGCTTGTTTGTGTATCCGCAGGAGGCATGGGAAGAGCTGGAACAGAAAATCCGGCAGCTGCCTATGTCTAAATCCCGAAGCCTACAGCGCTTCTTCCTGTCTTCAGCGGCAGATGTGACCGTGGACAGGCAGGGGCGCATCGTTATTCCGGCTGTGCTTCGCAGCTATGCGAAGCTGGAACGCGATGTTGTTGTCATCGGCGTAGGAGAACGGGCAGAACTTTGGGATGCACGGCGTTGGAACGCTTATACTGACGATTTGGACTCTGAGAGCATCGCGCAGGCGATGGAAGAATTGGGATTTTGAGACGGAGGACTGACGAAAAATGGAATTTCAGCATATTTCGATTTTGCTGTCCGAGTGTCTCGACAGCTTGAACATTCGACCGGACGGCGTATATGTCGACGCGACGTTGGGCGGAGCCGGACATTCGCTGCATATCGCACAGCGTTTGACAGAAGGCGGACGTCTGATTTCGATTGACCGCGATGATATGGCACTGGCTAATGCGGAAAAGCGTTTGGCAGAGGTGCGTGACCGCGTGACACTGGTGAAAAGCGATTTTCGCAACATTGACACGGCGGTTGCTTCGTGTGGTGTGGAGCAGGTAGACGGCATCCTGTTTGACTTGGGTGTGTCGTCCCCGCAGCTGGACATCGCTGAGCGCGGCTTTTCGTACATGCACGATGCCAAGCTGGACATGCGCATGGATCAGCAGCAGGCGTTGTCTGCATATGAGATTGTCAATACATGGGATCGTGCCGAAATTCGCCGCATTCTTTGGGAATATGGCGAGGAGCGGTATGCTCCGCAGATTGCAGCGGCAATTGAACGCGCCCGCGAACAGAAGCCGATTGAAACCACGCTGGAGCTGGCAGATATCATTCGAGAAGCGATGCCGCCGGCAGCCCGCCGAGAAAAACAGCATCCGGCAAAGCGCAGCTTTCAGGCAATCCGCATTGCCGTCAACGATGAGCTGAAGGCGGTGCAGGAGGCGATGGATCGCTCGATTGATTTGCTGGCACCGGGCGGCAGACTGGCTGTTATTACGTTCCATTCGTTGGAAGATCGCATTGTAAAGAATGCCTTTCGCAGTGCCGCACAGGGATGTACCTGCCCAAAGGATTTTCCAGTGTGTGTCTGCGGCAAACAGGCAAAGGTAAAATTGGTAGCACGCAAGCCGTTGCTGCCGTCTATGGAGGAAATCGCTCGAAACCCCCGCGCGAGAAGCGCAAAATTGAGAGTATGTGAAAAAATGCCAAAGAAGTAAAAAGGGAGAGCGAACTCGTATGACAAAAGAAACGCGGCGGAATCAAACGCCAATTCCAATAGATTCCGCGGAGCGGCGTAAGTTGGCACGCAAAAAAGAACGTGCCCGTCTGCGGCGCAGACGCGATCGTATCCGTAAGCTGATTATTGCAGCAGTCTTTGCTGTGTTCTTAGTTGGTGCAGTGGGCACTGTCGTGGGATACATTCAGGTGACAGACCTGACAAAACAGGTGGAAGAGAAAAACACACAGCTCGCGCAGCTGAAAAGTGAATATATTTCTCTCAGAACCAAGAAGGAAAATTCTGTAGATCTTTCCGAAGTGGAGACATATGCAGAAAATGTACTGGGACTGGTCAAGCTCGACCGCAGTCAGGAAGAATATCTGGAGCTACAGAAAAACGATCAGGTACAGGTAAACGAAGGCTCCAGTGGGGTGGAAAAGCTGGCATCCAGTTTTGTGAAGAGCTTCAGTGCAATTTTGTCATTTTTACGCTGATGTATCATATACATAATAAAACGGTGGGAGTGAGAAGCGTGAATAACCTTCTGACTCCTTGTTTTTTGTCATATTGACGATGCAATTGATACATAGTTGTGCTATAATCAAAGGTATTCTTAAAGGGCGGACATTTCGCAGAACAATTGATTGGAGATTAAACGAATGGCTGGAAAACATTCCAACAAAACGAATAGAGACATGCGGTTTCGCCTAAGCTTTTTGATTCTTGTATTTGCTGTGTTGGGCTTTGTCGTTGTAGCGGGTAAGCTGCTGTATTTGCAGGTCATCAACACCAATTTTTATCAGAGCAAGGCGGCGGAAAATCAGACCAAGGATCTGATTATCACTCCGATGCGTGGTACGATTTATGACCGCAATATGACAGATCTTGCTGTCAGCGCGACGACGCAGGAGATTAGCGTTTCACCGGCAGACATTCGCAAGAAGGGCTTGGCGTCGGTTGAGGTCAAGAGAGACAAAAAAGGCAAAGCCATTGCGGCAACCGATGAGGAAAAAGAGGCGGCGTGTCTGACATATCAGAAGCGCGTAGCCAAGCTGCTGGCAAAGTATTTGGAGCTGGATTATAAAGAGACCTTGAAGAAGATACAGCGAGACCAGTCGTATGTCCGCATTGCACGGCATGTCGATGCCGATGTTGCGGATGAGCTGGTTGCGAAGCTCAAGGAAGAGAGTCTCTACACCGGCGTCAGCACCACAGAGGATTCCAAACGCTATTATAAATACGGCAATTTCGCTTCACAGGTGTTGGGCTTTACCAATGATGATGGACAGGGCTTGTACGGCTTGGAGCTGCAATATAATGATGTGCTCAAGGGCGTTGCGGGCCGCGTGGTCAAGGCGACCAATGCACTCGGCTCGGATATGCCGTATGACTATGAGAAATATGTCCCTGCCAAAGACGGCAACGGCGTTGTGACGACGTTGGATGAAGGTGTGCAGCATTATCTGGAAAAGCATCTGGAAGAGGTGCTGGAGCAGACCAGCGCGAAGAAAGGCGTCTGCGGCATTGTCATGGACGTCAAGACCGGCGAGATTTTGGCGATGTCCACCAAGCCGGACTTCGATTTGAACAATCCGCGCGTGATTCCGGAGGAATACACATCTTTGCTCAGCGAGCTGAACAATCTCAGCGGAGAAGAATACGATAAAAAATACAGCGAAATTCTGCTGAATCTTTGGAGAAATAAGGCACTCAACGATACCTATGAACCGGGTTCTACATTTAAAGTATTTACCGTGTCTACTGCGCTGGAAGAAGGACTGGTCAATGACAACAGCACCTTTGTTTGCGGCGGCGCAAAGACGGTAAAAGACCGCACGATCAAATGCTGGAAATCCGGCGGTCATGGCACACAGGTGCTCAAGGATACGCTGGCCAATTCCTGCAACGTGGCAATGATGGACATCAGTTCCCTGATTGGCACGGATATGTTCCGCAAGTACTTTGAAGCATATGGATTCATGGAAAAGACCGGCATTGACCTGCCGGGCGAAGCAACCGGTATTTTCTTTGACAGCATGGGTGAGGTAGACTTGGCGACGGCATCGTTTGGTCAGAACTTCCAGGTTACTCCGCTGCAAGAGCTGAGCATGGTCTCTGCGGTTGCCAATGGCGGAAAACTCGTCACGCCGCATGTGGTGCGTGAAATTGTCGATTCTGACGGCAATGTGCAGCAGACTGTCGACACAGAGGTCAAGAGACAGGTTATCTCCAAGGAAACCAGCAATACGATGAACAGCTATCTGGAAAACGTTGTCTCGCAGGGCACCGGTCAGAATGCTTATGTCGCAGGTTATCGCGTGGGCGGTAAGACTGCGACGTCGGAGAAACAGCCGAAGAGCGATAAATCGCTGCGTATTGCTTCGTTTATCGGTCTGGCACCGATGGATGACCCGCAGTATGCCGTGCTCGTCATGATTGATGAACCGCAGACTGCCAATAAGGGCGGCGGTGCGGTCGCAGCACCGGTTGTCGCGCGTATTTTTGAGGACATTCTGCCGTATCTCGGCGTTGAGGCTATTTACTCGGATGAGGAAGCAGATCGACAGGAAATCACTGTGCCGACGCTCACAGGTCAGTCCGTGGACGATGCGAAGAAGGCACTGGATGATTTGGGTCTCAGCTATACGGTACAAGGCGATGGCAAGAAGGTCACCGATCAGCTTCCGGTAGCGGGCATTTCTGTCCAGCCGGACAATAAGATTGTGCTGTATTGCGGCGAAAAGAAGCCGAAGGATAAGGTAAAGGTTCCGGATGTCAGCGGTATGAGTGTAGCAAATGCACGAGCTGCGCTGACACAGGCCGGATTGTATATGAAACAAAATGGTATTGCCAGCTGGAGAACATCCGGCGCATCTGCCGCAGTGCAGCAAAGCCCATCGGCTGGCAGCGAGGCGGCAAGAGGCTCCGTTGTCACAGTAGCATTTGGCAACAACGTAACGAGTCAGGAGTAATAAGGAGAAAGATATGAAACTGGAAAAGATTCTCAAGGGTGTAGAAATTGCGGAACAGACCGCAGACGCAGCCATGGAAATTGGCGAATTGAAGTATGATTCCCGTCAGGTGCAGAAGGGTGATGTCTTTGTGGCAATCACCGGCTATGCGACGGACGGTCACAAGTATATCGGCAAGGCGATTGAGCTGGGCGCCAGCGTAATTGTGCTGGAGCATGTGCCGGAAGGTGGTATTTCGGTACCATATGTTCGTGTTGAATCGTCCCGCCGCGCGCTGGCAGAGATGGCAGATAATTATTTTGACCATCCGTCGCGCAGCATGACCATGGTCGGCATCACCGGTACCAACGGCAAGACGACCACAACTTATCTGCTCAAGACGATTCTTGAAGCACAGGGCCACAAGGTCGGCTTGATCGGCACCAACCAGAACATGATTGGCGATGAAATCCTGCCGACAGAGCGCACTACACCGGAATCGTTCGAGTTGCACAAGCTGTTCGCAGAGATGCGTGATGCGGGCTGTACCCACGTTATCATGGAGGTTTCGTCGCATTCGCTGGTACTGGATCGTGTTTATGGCATCGAATTCACCGTTGGTGCCTTTACCAACCTGACACAGGATCATCTGGACTTCCACAAGACCATGGAAGCATACCGCGATGCCAAGGCATTGCTGTTCCATCAGAGCAAGACCGGCGTGACCAATCTGGACGATGCGGCTGGCAAGTTCATGCTGGAGCAGAAGGCTTGCCCGTTCCTGTCTTATGGCGAGCATGAGGCGTGTGACCTTCGCGCGGTAGACATTCAGCTTCATGCGGACAGCATCGGCTTTATCTGCGAGAGCGCAGAGGGTAAGACCGAGGTCAAGCTGGGCATTCCGGGACAGTTTACCGTATACAATGCCCTGTGTGCGCTGTCCTGTGCAAAGGCACTCGGCGTATCGGTCGCTGATGCGGCAGACGCCCTGCACAAGGCACACGGCGTCAAGGGTCGTGTAGAAGTCGTTCCGACTGATACCGATTACACCGTGCTTATTGACTATGCCCATTCTCCGGACGGCGTGGAAAACGTGCTGGAAGCAGCACGCGTATTTACTAAGGGCCGCGTCATTGGTCTGTTTGGCTGCGGCGGTGACCGAGACCGCACCAAGCGTCCGAAGATGGGTGCGATTGCGGCAAAGCTGTCCGATTACTGCATTGTGACTTCGGATAATCCGCGTACGGAAAAGCCGGAGGCAATTATTGAAGACATTCTGGAAGGCATGAAGGATACCAAGACACCGTATGATGTCATTGTCAATCGACCGGAAGCTATCTGGCACGCGCTGGATATTGCACAGGCAGGCGACACCATCGTCCTGATGGGCAAGGGACATGAGACCTATCAGGAAATCAACCATGTCAAGCATCATCTGGATGAGCGCGAAGTCGTCGCAGAGTACTTCGCCAAGAAAAATCAGAAGTAAGAGAGAGCGAAAAGGGGAAAATATATGAAGATCATTACGGCTGCACAGGCGGCTGCCTTTGCAGGCGGCACAGTTGTCGGCGATGGAAGCACACAGATTACCGGTATTTCTACCGATTCCCGCTCGATTCCGGCAGGAAGCCTGTTTATTCCGATTCGCGGTGAGCGATTTGACGGACATGATTTTTTGGAAAAGGCAGTAGAGCTGAAAGCCGCTGCTGTCATGTCGGAAAAGGATGTCGATCTGCCGGTTCCGGTCATTCGCGTGCCGGACACGAGAGCGGCTCTGCTGGCTCTGGCTGGCGGGTATCGTTCGCTGTTTGATATTCCGGTTGTCGGCATCACCGGTTCTGTCGGCAAGACGACAACTAAGGAGATGACCGCGGCAGTTGTCGGTCAGAAGTTCCGCACCCTGTATACGCAGGGCAATTTGAATAATGAAATCGGTATGCCGCTGACACTGTTCCGGCTGGAAGAATCCACAGAAGCGGCTGTTGTCGAGATGGGCATGTCTAATTTCAAGGAAATCTCCCGCATGACCGTGCAGGCAAAGCCGAATGTCGCTGTTATCACCAATATTGGCACGGCACATATTGAATTTCTCGGTTCCCGTGAAGGCATCCGCGATGCCAAGATGGAAATATTAGAAGGCTTACAGGAGGGCGGCACAGCAGTTCTCAACGGCGATGAGCCGCTGCTGTGGTGCAAGAAAGATCGCATTGCAGCAAATACTCTGTATTTTGGCATCGAAAATCCGGCATGTGATGTGCGGGCAGAGCATATCGTGCAGGAGGGAGATCACATCAATCTGACCATCGTCCATCCGAATGGCAGCTTTGATGCGGTTATTGGCACCGTCGGCAGACACAATGTCTACAATGCCCTGGCTGCTGCAAGTGTTGGTCTGTGCTTGGGTCTTTCGCATGAGCAGATTGCGGCAGGTCTCAAGGGATTTCAGGATATTCATCAGACCATCACGCAGGAAAACGGATATACTATCATTGATTCGTGCTACAATGCCAGCCCGGATGCGGTCAATGCATCGTTGGCGCTGCTGTCTCAGCTCAAGATTACCGGCAAGCGTATCGCCGTGCTCGGCGGTATGCGAGAGCTGGGCAGCTTTGCGGCGGCGGAGCATCAGCGCTGCGGCAAGAGCATTGCCAAGTGCGCTGATGTTCTGTATGCTTACGGCGACGGCGCAGAGGATTATCGTCTCGGTGCTATAGAGGCGGGTATGCCGGATGCCAATATCCATATCATGCATTCGCATGAGGGAATCGCCGGTGCGCTCAAGCGCGAAGTCAAGGCGGGAGATGCTCTGCTGTTCAAGGGCAGCCGCTATTGGAAGATGGAAAAAGCCTTGGAGCTGTTCCGGGCAAATTAAAAGAGAAAGTCAGGGAAATTGTACATGACAACCATTATCGCTGTGTCGGTCATCGCATCGTTTATTCTTGCGGCAGCAATTGGACCGGCACTTATTCGCTACTTACACAAGATGAATTTTGGACAGAAGATTCTGTCCTATGTACCGGAACATGCCGGTAAACAGAATACCCCGACGATGGGCGGCTTTATGTTCATCATTAGTATCACCGTTGTGACGATCGTCGTTAATGTGACGCTGGTACATGCGCTGTCCATTCAGTCGTTTACCGTTCTGCTGCTGTCGCTGTGCTATGGTCTCATTGGATTTATTGAT
>NZ_JBNMHC010000067.1:0-8283 GCF_050872565.1 Butyricicoccus sp.
ATCCGGTGCACGACTGGGATATGGCGGCGGATTTTATGACCGATTTCTTCCTCAGACAGCAGGAACTCGCATGGTGCTGTGCGCACAGGAGCGATTGCTGCCGGAAGTCCCCACAGAGGAACATGACATGCACTGCGACTGCATTGTGACAGAAAATGAGGTGATGCGCGTTCATGAAAAATAAAGCGACTATATTACCGGGACTCATGCTGTTTGCCAGCTTTGTGATTTTAATGGTGTGCGGTCTGGGATTTGACTTTGTCTTTTCCAAATTTCCATCGCTCGGCATCATTCTCATAGAACTGTTGGCATTTGTCCCGCCGACCTACTGCCTGTACAAATCACAGGACAACGAATTTAAGCTCAATTTCCGATGGGAGCAACATCCGGAAAAGCTGCCGACTTACTTTGGATTTACAGTAAAGTTCGCTCTTGCGGTTTCTTTTCTGTCTTTTCTCGCGAATCTGCTCGCTTATGTAGTGCGCGGCTCCAATGATATGGACGTCAGTGCCATGATTACCACGAGTGGTGCCGGAAATCATTATGGATTCCTCAGCTTTTTAGGCATTGTCATCTTTTCTCCGATTGTAGAAGAGATTTTTGTGCGCGGCGCGTTGTTTTCTTCGTTTGAGCGCAAAGCAGGAACAATTATCAGCATTGTGCTGAGCGGCGCTTGCTTCGCGATGCTGCATGGATCACTGCTCAATTTTATCGGGCCGTTTATTGCCGGCTGTGCATATGCCTATCTGGTTTATATGTTTGATTCTATTTGGCCGGCTGTTCTCGCACATACGATAAACAACTGCTATTACTACATTATCAACTATCTGATCCATCTGTACAGTTCCTTTGGCATCTGGAAGTACTTCACGATTATCAACGGTATTTTGTTTTTGCTGATGCTATATTTGACCTTGCGTTCGCTGGAAAATCAGATTCAGAGCAAAAATCTGCGCAAGATGAAGCCAAATCCCTCGACAAAATGGGCAGCAATTCGAGACTGTATTGTCAATCCGGGATTCTTTATCTTCATTTCCAGCTTTGTCATTCGGATTGTTCTCAAATAAACAATTTAAGATACAAGAAAGGATAGAGATATGAAATCTAACAAGAAGAAAAAAGGCGTCGGCGGAACCATCAAGTATCTGATTATGATTTTGGTGATTTCTGCTGTTCTGGCAGGAAGCGGTATTTTGCTGTGCAATGACTTGTTTGCGCTGGCAAAGCCGGACAAAGACATCACAGTGACCATTCCGGAGGATGCATCGGTCAGTGAGGTATCCAAACTGCTGGACAAGAGCGGCGTCATCAATTATGGTTCGTTCTTCCATCTGTTTACCAGCACGGTATACAAGGACATTCAATTCCGCCCGGGTATGTGGACATTAAATTCTGATATGGACTATCGAGAGATTGTTAATCAGATTCGTCTGACCAGCAAGAGCACAGTCACTGTCACGATTCCGGAAGGCTATACCGTCAATGAGATTATCGACACATTGGTGAAGAATGGTCTCAGCTCGAAGCAGGAGCTGCAGTCTGCCATGCAGAACGATACGTTTAATTACGATTTCCTGCCGGACGATCTGGGCAACCAGACCAACCGCTTAGAAGGATACTTGTTCCCGGATACCTATGAATTCTATCTCAGCGACTCTGCGGATGCGATTATCAATAAGATGCTGGGTAACTTTGAAAACAAGCTCAACAGCACCTCTGACGGCAAGAGCTTGGCGCAGATTTGTAAGGAAAAGAATTTGGATGTCTCGGATATGGTTATCATTGCGTCTATTACGCAGAAGGAATCGGTTAATGCCGATGACATGTACAATGTATCCAGCGTCATTCATAACCGCTTGAATAATGCGGCGGAGTACCCGTATCTGAATATGGATACTACAGTTGTCTATGCTGTAGGACATAAAAATCTGACCAAGGCGGATTTGAAGTCGGACAGCCCGTATAATACATACACATCGAAGGGACTGCCGCCAGGACCGATCTGCAATCCGGGCATGGATGCTCTCAAGGCTGCTGCCAATCCGAATCAGACCGACTATTATTATTTTGTTGCAGATGATGCCGGAACCAAGCACTTGTATGCGAAGACACTGGCAGATCACAATAAGAACATTGCGCAGCTGGAAGCAGAAGCAGCTGGCAACTAAATACATTGAGGATGAAGAAAGAGTATGAATAAACCTGAAGTATTAGCACCAGCTGGCGATATGGAGCGCCTGAAATATGCGATTGCTTATGGCGCAGATGCTGTATATCTCGCAGGAAAGCATTTTGGTATGCGTGCAGCATCGGACAATTTCTCTGATGAGGAATTGCAAGAGGGCATTGCTTATGCCCACGAGCGCGGTGTCAAAATCTATGTAACTGTCAATATTTCCCCCAGATCTCCGGAATTTCCGGAGCTGGAGGAGTATTTGAAAAAGCTGTATCTTTATCACGCCGATGCGATTATTGTATCGGATCTGGGTGTCATTCGCGTGGCAAAGCGCGTTGTGCCGAATCTGCCGCTGCATATCAGCACCCAGACAAGTATTCTCAACTATGAAGCAGCGCAGTTCTGGGTAGATATGGGCGCAGAGCGCATTGTGCTGGCACGTGAGCTGACACTCAAAGAAATCAAGACCATTCGTGAGCATATTCCGCCGGAAGTCGAAATCGAATGCTTTGTACACGGCGCCATGTGTATTTCTTATTCTGGACGCTGTCTGATTTCCAACTATACGACCGGTCGTGACGCCAATCATGGTGCCTGTGCGCAGTCGTGCCGTTGGAAGTATGCGCTGATGGAAGAGAAGCGTCCGGGACAGTATTTTCCTGTCGATGAGGACGAGCGCGGCACGTATCTGTACAATTCCAAGGATATGTGCATGATTGACCATATTCCGGAGCTGATTGAAGCAGGCGTGACATCGTTTAAGATCGAAGGCCGTGCCAAGACAGCGTATTACACCGCTGGTATTACGGCATCGTATCGCCGCGCCATTGATGCGTATTTTGAAAATCCGACGCCGGACTTTAAGGTTCCGGAGGATATTCGCGAGGAAATCGGCAAGATCAGCCATCGTGAGTATTTTACCGGCTTCTATTTCGGCCGCGATCCAAAGGGGCAGTATTATCCGGACGTCATGTATATCCGTGACTGGGAGATTTCCGGTCTGTTCGTCAGCTGTGATGATAACGGCAATGCAGAATTTGTGCTGAAAAATCGCTTCTTCAGCGGCGATACGCTGGAATTGATGCAGCCAGGCAAGCCAGTGTACTCGTTCAAGGTAGAGAACATGACCGATGACAATGGAGAAATCTTGGATGCGGCGCGTTCGGCAATGATGCATATTCATCTGAAGTTCCCGTTTAAGGTTTCAGAGTTTTCGATTCTGCGCAAGGAAAAAGCGGCAAATCCGATTAAAAACGCATAACACTCTTGACATTTCGGTGAAAAACTGTATAATGAAAGCTGTTATACAACCAACATGGCGATGACGAAATGAGACAGTGGATAAGCCTTTTAGAGAGCAGGGGATGGTGGAAGCCTTGCAGAGCGGAAAACTGTCAGCTGCTTCTGAGCTATTCGGGATAAACCGAATCGTCTGCCCGCGTTAAGGGTCACTGAGATGCTGCGTAGCAGCAAATTAGGGTGGTACCGCGTAGAGCTTGACAGCCTTCGCCCCTATTGGGGCGAGGGCTTTTTTGTTTGTATAACGAATATTTCGTTTTTAATTATTTTCAATATAATGGAGGCAAATGTATGCATTACATGGGTTTGAATGAGATTCGTGAAAAGTTTCTCGAATTCTTTGAATCAAAAGGTCATCTGCGTCTGCCAAGCTTTTCGTTGATCCCGCAGGGCGATAAGTCTCTGCTGCTGATTAACTCCGGCATGGCACCGCTGAAGCCGTACTTTACCGGTGAGCAGGAGCCGCCGCGCCGTCGCGTGACGACCTGTCAGAAATGTATTCGTACCGGCGACATCGAAAACGTAGGCAAGACCGCTCGTCACGGCACTTTCTTCGAGATGCTGGGTAACTTCTCCTTCGGTGATTACTTCAAGGAAGAAGCCATCACTTGGAGCTGGGAGTTCCTGACCAAGGTTATGGAGATTCCGGAAGATCGCCTGTATCCGTCTATCTATGAAAACGATGACGAGGCATTCGAGATCTGGAACAAGAAGATCGGCGTACCGGCTGACCGTATTTTCCGTTTCGGCAAGGAAGATAACTTCTGGGAGCATGGTTCCGGTCCGTGCGGTCCGTGTTCGGAAATTTATTTCGACCGCGGCGAGAAGTATGGCTGTGGCAAGCCGGGCTGTACGGTAGGCTGCGACTGCGACCGTTACATGGAAGTATGGAACAACGTATTCTCTCAGTTTAACAACGATGGTCACGGCAACTACACAGACCTGATTCAGAAGAACATTGATACCGGTATGGGTCTGGAGCGTCTGGCTGTTGTTATGCAGGACGTAGATTCCCTGTTCGACGTGGATACTGTAAAGAATATCACCAATCACGTATCCAAGATCTCCGGCAAGACTTACGGCGAGTCCTACAAGACCGATGTATCTCTGCGCGTTATCACGGATCATATCCGTTCTACTGTTATGATGATTTGTGACGGTGTTATCCCGTCCAATGAAGGCCGCGGCTATGTGCTGCGCCGTCTGCTGCGCCGCGCTGCCCGTCATGGCAAGCTGCTCGGCATCAATGAGCCGTTCCTGTACAAGGTATGTGACACCGTCATTCATGAGAGCGGCGGCGCATATCCGGCTCTGATTGAGAAGCAGGAATATATTCGCAAGGTTATTCAGGTAGAGGAAGAGCGCTTCGACGCAACCGTTGATGCTGGTCTGTCTATCCTGCATGATATGATTGAAAAGGCAAAGAATGCAGGCAGCAAGGAGCTTCCGGCTGCTGATGCTTTCAAACTGCATGACACCTATGGCTTCCCGATTGATCTGACGATTGAAATTCTGGAAGAGCAGGGCATGAGCACCGATCGTGACGGCTTTGATGCTCTGATTCAGGAGCAGAAGGAGCGTTCCCGTGAAGACCGCAAGCGCATGGGCGACTTGGGCTGGGCTTCCGAGGATCTGGGTCTGGACAAGTCTCTCAAGACCGAGTTCTGTGGCTATACTGAGCTGGAAGCTGAGGGCAATGTACTGGCTCTGGTTTCCGAAGGAGAGAGCACAGATGCTGTCCGCGCTGGCTCTAAGGTAACGGTTGTTCTGGATAAGACTCCGTTCTACGCTGAGATGGGCGGTCAGGTACCGGATTACGGCACCATGTCTCACGGCGAGTGCGAGATCGAGATCACCAATGTACAGAAGAGCGGCGATGGCCGTATGTACCTGCACTCTGGTGTTGTCAAGAGCGGTGTTGTCAGCCGCGGCGATACGCTGGTGTGCAAGGTTGACAAGGAGCGTCGTCAGGCAATCTGCCGTTCGCATACAGCAACCCATCTGTTGCAGGAAGCACTGCGCGAAGTATTGGGCAGCCATGTTGAGCAGGCTGGTTCGTATACTGACGCTGACCACGTTCGTTTTGACTTTACGCATTTCGCAGCTATGACGCCGGAAGAAATTGCTAAGGTAGAGAGCATCGTCAACAACACCATTCTGGCAGGTCTGGAAGTTCGCACCGACGAAATGCCGATTGAAGAGGCAAAGAAGCTGGGTGCTATGGCTCTGTTCGGCGAGAAGTACGGCGACATCGTTCGCGTTGTTCGCGCTGGCGATTTCTCCATCGAGTTCTGTGGCGGTACGCATCTGGACAACACCGCAAAGGCTGGTATGTTCAAGATTGTCAGTGAGGCTTCTGTTGCTGCTGGCGTGCGTCGTATCGAAGCATTGACCGGACGCAAGTTCCTCGAAATGGTTGAGGAGCGTCAGAAGACGCTGAATGACGCTGCAGCTGCTCTGAAGACCACGCCGAATGACTTGGTACAGCGCGCAGATCAGGTTGTCGAAGAAGTTCGCAGCTTGACCCGCAACGTAGACAGTCTGAACGGCAAGATCGCAGAGATGAAGCTGTCCGAGCTTCTGGGCGCTGCACAGGACGTCAATGGCGTTTCTGTTATCGCAGCTAAACTGGATGATACGCCGGAAGTTATGCGTTCTATCGGCGATATTCTCAAGGAGCGCAATGCAAACGGTGTAGCTGTTCTGGCAACCGTTACCGGTGAGAGCAAGATTCAGCTGCTGTGCGTAGCTGGCAAGGATGCTATCAAGGCTGGCGCACATGCTGGTAAGATCATCAAGGAAGTTGCCAAGCTGTGCGGCGGTGGCGGCGGCGGCCGTCCGGATTCCGCTTCTGCAGGCGGCAAGAAGCCGGAGAAGCTGGACGAAGCTTTGCAGGCAGTCGCTTCTGTTGTTGCTGGTATTGTAAAGTAAGAATTACGCAATTCTTTTTCTGTCAATAGTCAATAAAGGAGGTTTCTAGTAATGGATGATTGTCTGTTTTGTAAGATCATTTCCGGCGAAGTTCCGTCTGTAAAGGTCTATGAGGACGAATACTGTTATGCATTCAATGACATTGCTCCGGCGGCACCATCTCATTTTCTGGTTATTCCGAAGCAGCACATTGCATCTGCTGCCGCAGTGACACCGGAAAACAGTATGATTGTCGCAAAGTGCTTTGAAGCCATTGCAAAGATCACAAAGGAAAAGGGCATTGAAAGTTTCCGTATTGTCTCCAATATTGGAGAGCAGGCGCAGCAGAGTGTATTCCATCTGCATTTTCATGTTCTGTCCGGCCGTGATATGACATGGCCTCCAGGCTAATGCATAAATTGCACTGACACAACTGAGGTGGTGCTCCGCAAGGAGCGCCACCTCGCTTTTTATCTAAGAGGGGAACAACTGATGAAGCGTCCGTTCATTTGGTTTACGTCTGCATTTGCTGTTGGTGTAGCATCAGCTCTGTGTGCCGCACAGGTGTCTTGGGCACTGGCTGTCTGCATGATTGCTGTTACTGCCTGCATTGGATGGAAAATACAGAAAATTCGTCCCATTTGCGTGCTGTTAGCTGGCGTTTTGTGTGGATTGTGTTATACACAGGCATATCATGCTGTATTTCAGGCTCCCAGTATGTCTTTAGCAGATACCAGCAAATCCATGATTGTAGAAGTGACAGATTTTCCGACACAGTATGACACCAATCAGCGCGTAGAGATTCGCGTTATCGGCTCTCGTGTTGGCTGTCCGTTTAATTTTCGGACGTTGGCATACCTGCCCAAGACAAAACAGCAGCTCAAACCAGGAGACGAAATCACAGCAACAGTCTCATTTTATATTCCCAATCAGACAGAAGGATTTGACCGCGCCTCGTATTATCGCGCACAAGGATATGCGGTTTTGGCAAGTGTTGATGAAGAATTTGGCGTAGTTGTGACATCGCCGAAGCATCGACCGCTCAGCTATTATCCCAAAGCTTTTGCTCAAACATTACGAGATGTGTATGCAAAGCAGGGAAATGCACGGCAAGCCGCTTTTTGGTGTGCGCTGGCAACCGGAGACCGTACAAATCTGACAACCACAGATACCGATCACTTGCGCCGAGCGGGTCTCGCGCATGTCATTGCGCTGTCCGGTTTGCATGTGGGATTTTTACTTTCTATGCTGCTGTTTCTGTTTGGCAGAAAGATTGGTACTTATCTTGGCATTCCGGTTTTATTTGCGTTTTATCTCATGGTCGGCTGGTCACCGTCAGTCGTCCGTGCTTGTATTATGTATGGCTTCATTTTAGTTGCTTACGCTTTTCGCAAGGAAAAGGACAGCATGATTGCGCTGTTTTTTGCCCTATTATTGATTTTGCTTCGTTTGCCGGATGCCTTGCTGTCCGTCAGCTTGCAGTTGTCCTTTGCATCGACCTTGGGTATTTTATGTTTTGCTGCAAAACACAGACGGCGCGGCGTGGTTGCGAGTGTTGGCTGCTCGATTGCTTCCTCTGTATTCACAGCACCGTTTTTACTGTATCATTTTGGATACATATCTGTTTTTTCGATTTTTTCCAATCTGTTCGCGCTCTGGGCAATTTCCTTGATTTTTCCGCTGTTGTTTCTCGGTGGAATCCTCGGTATTGGTTCTGCGACATTGGCACAAATTTTCTTGACACCGGCAGCGTGGCTGACAAATTATGTATTGGCTGTCAGCGATTTCTTTGCCGAAATCCCGTTTGGTGTGTTATACTGTGAGAATACAACAGATTTTTTCGTATCTATTCTTGTCAGTGCGCTCACAGCTTTGCTTTTATGGCTGGCGAGCAAACG
>NZ_JBNMHC010000068.1:0-8155 GCF_050872565.1 Butyricicoccus sp.
ATTCACGGATGTCTGGGATGTAAATATTGCTTTGCGCATCACGGCGAATGTGTGCAAAAGGATGACATGGCAAAGGTATTTGCCGCATTGAGCGATGCAGATATGGTGGTCTTTGCTTCTCCGATTTATTGGTTTGATATAGCGGCACAGATGAAGACGACGATTGACCGTCTGTATGCGGGCGGCAGCACAGGATTCCATTTCCATAAGACTGCACTGCTGCTTGATGCCGGTGCAGATCACGTGTTTGATGCAGCCATCGCACAATATAAGGCGATGACCAGCTATTTAAAATGGGAAGATATGGGTATTATTACCGTTCCGAATATGGAGAAAAAGGGCAGCATGGCAGTCTGTCCACAGCTGGCACAAGTAGAAGCACTTGGCGCCCAGCTGCAATGAGGATATATCCATGAAGCGTATTTTAATCATTTCGAGCAGTCCGCGAAGAAATGGCAATTCACAGCTGTTGTGTGAACAATTTCAGGCGGGTGCGCAAGCAGCCGGACATACGGTAGATCTGGTTCGCATCATGGATAAGAACATTGGCTTTTGCCGCGCCTGCGATGGCTGTATGCGCAATGGCGGAACCTGTGTCTTGCATGATGATATGGCAGAAATTTTGCAGCTGTTTCAGCAGGCGGATGTTTTGGTCTTGGCAACACCGATTTATTTTTATGGCATCAGCGCACAGATGAAAACATGGATTGATCGAACCTATCCCATTTGGCAGCATCTCGGCAGCAAAGAGGTATACTATATTATCTCTGCTGGATTGGGAAAAGAGATTATCCAGCGTTCTTTGGGTGATTTAGATGGATTTGTGGAACATCTGGAGCAGTACGAAATCAAAGGCAGAATTTATGCCGATTCTGTCATGGATGCAGGCTTGGTAAAAACGCAGCCGGTGATGCAGGAAGCCTATCAGATGGGATTACAAGTATAAAAGGAGAATGTATGCATTACAATGGACCAGTCATTCGTCCGCAGACGGATGCTGACAGTGTATTTATTGAAGTGACAGTGGGCTGTACCCACAACAGTTGTACCTTTTGCAATTTTTATGATGGCTATCCGTTTCGCGTGGCACCGTTGGAACAAGTAGAAGCGGATTTACAGGAGGCGGCAGAAGTATATCCACATGCCAAAAAGGTTTGGGCGTCCGGCGGAAATCCCTATGCGCTGTCTACAGAAAAACTAGCGGTGCTTGCTAAGTTGTTTAAGAAATATTTGCCGGAGGGCAGAATTTCGACGTACGCGCGTGTGGATGATTTGCTGCGCCGCAGTGTCGAAGACATGAAATATCTCAAGGAATTGGGATTTGAAGATATTGTCGTCGGCATTGAGAGCGGCGATGATGAAGTGCTGGCACATACGAAAAAAGGATATACTGCCGCCGATATTTTGGAAGGCTGCAAGAAGCTGGAACAAGCCGGTGTGGATTATCGGGTAATTTATCTGGGCGGTTTGGCTGGACATGGAAAAGCACATGAGAGTGCCAAGAAATCTGCCGCTCTGCTCAATCAATTGCATCCATATCTGATGATTCTCACGACACTGGCACTGCTTCCGGGAACGGAACTGTATGAGGAATGGAAGAACGGGACGTTTGAGGAAGTCACCGAACGCGAACGATTGGATGAATTCCGCACGCTTCTGGCGCATATGAACAATGAAATTGTCGTTTTTTCTGCGACGTCTACCAATTCGATGCCATTTGTCGTGCATATGCCGTTTGAAAAGGCGGATATTGTGCAGAAATTAGATGCTGCAATTGCTGACATGACGGAAGAAAAAGAAGCGAGAATTGTGCAGAGCCGACATCGCATGACAAGCGTATAATCAGACAACAATCACCTCTTTACAACTGTGCTATAATAGAAGAAAAAACAGAAAAAAGAGGTAAAATATATGCAAATCAGCTTGATTTTAATGGAAGAAATTGCAAAACTCTTCCTGATTATGTTTATGGGCTATGCGCTGGTAAAAACAGGGCTGCTCAAAACGCAGGAGAGCAGAGTGGTCTCTGTGATTTTGGTGTATTTGGTCATTCCTTGTATGATTATTCATGCATTTCAGATTGACGATTCTCCGAAAGTGCGAACAGGACTGATTTTTGCCTTTGCGGTAGCGGCAATTGTTCACGCGCTGTTTTTGCTGTTCACAGCGATTTTGCGCAGACCATGCCGCTTGAGCACCATAGAACAGTTGACCGTGATTTATACCAATGCGGGCATTTTGGTTGTTCCGTTGATTCAAGCACTGCTTGGACAGCAATATGTCGTGTATTCCTGCGGGTTTCTCGTTGTGCAGTTGATTTTGATTTGGACGCATTGCCGAAGCAAACTGACGGCAGAAAAGGGCATTCAGTGGAAAAAGATTCTGTGGAACATCAATGTTATTTCGATTTTGATTGGCGCAGTGTTGTTCTTCTGTCATATTCCGCTGCCGTCTGTCATTGACGATACCATCCAGATGACCGGTGATATGGTCGGACCGATGGGAATGCTGCTGGCAGGCATGGTGATTGCGGATATTCCGATGAAGCAAGTGTTTGCTGTATTGGGAAATTATAAAACGGTGCTGCTGCGATTGGTTGTGTATCCACTTGCCTTGCTGGGACTTATGAAGCTGGTTCATGCAACCGGCATGGTCGCTGATGGAAAAAATATTCTGCTGACCGTGTATCTTGCCTGCATCACACCGGCATGTGCAACCGTGACATCTATGGCACAGCTGTATCATAAAGATGCGGCAAAATCCAGCGTATTGTATGTGCTGACTACGATTTTTTCCATTGTCACAATGCCGATTATGATTGGTTTATATACCATTTGGCTGTAATAGCGAAAAGAAAGCCGCGGCAAGATATGCCGCGGCTTTGTGCTTACGCAAAATAATTTTGTTTTCCCGAACGGATAAAATATTTTTGATGCATGTACAAGGAGACCAGCAGAGTGAAAACTTCTGCAATCGGTACGGCAATCCAGGCACCATTGATGCCGAGAAAATGCGGAAGGACAATCAGACAGATTGTCGTAAAGATAAAGGTTCGGCAGAACGAAAGAATGGCGGATACTCTGCCATTAGACAGGGCGGTGAAAAAGCCGGACGAGGTAATATTAAATCCACTGAACAAAAAGCCGATAGAAAATAGACGAAAACCGGTCAATGCCAGCGGGAAGGTCTCCGGATCATCGGTGAATATAGTGATAATCGGGCGGGACAAACCTTCTGCGGCACCCAATAAAATGACGGAAGAAATCATGACAAACGCAAAGGCAATGCGATACACGCGCTTGAGCTGTACTTTGTCCTGTGCGCCGTATTGAAATCCGACGATTGGGGCAATGCCAATAGAGAAACCCAGATAAAAGGAATTAAATAAAAATTCACCATATAATAAAATGGTAATGGCCGCAACGCCGTGCTCTCCGGCGATGCGCATGAGCACGATGTTGAACAGAACCGTCACAATTGCCATGGACAGCTGCGAGACCATTTCGGAAGAACCATTGTAGCACGCTTGCAACAATTCCCGTTTGTGGAAAGAAAACTTGGTAAAATGCAGTCCATTTTTATTCAAAAGGAAGAAAATTAGACCGACAACGGCAGGAATGCACTGACCGATACAGGTGGCAATGGCGGCACCGGCAACGCCGAATCCGCACACAGCGATGAGTACGTAATCCAATACGGCATTGCAGATACCTGCACCGATGGTTAAAGCCAGACCGAAATTAGGATGACCTGCCGTCACAAGATAGGATTGAAACAAAGCCTGAAGCATACAGGCGGGAACGAACAGACCCAAGATACGCAGGTACGTATTGCAGTCGCTGAGCAGAATATCACTGGCACCCAGAAAACGGGAAAGCGGTGTGGTAAACGTTAAGATAAACGCCAAAAACACAATGCTCAGACCAATGGTGACACAGACAAACTGTGTTAGACACGCGTTTGCCTTTTCTGGGCGGTTTTCACCCAAATAACGGCTGATAATGGCATTGCCGCCGGTGGCGAGCATGGTTGCCACAGCAATGGCAACATTGATAATTGGAAAGACGATATTGATAGACGACAACGCATTGCTGCCGACAAAACGAGACACAAAAATACCGTCTACAATGGTATACAGCGACATGAACATCATCATAATGATGGATGGCGCTGCAAATTTTAACAGAGACCAAGGCGTAAATCGCTGGTTGAGCGATGAACTCATAAAAAGAAAAGCTCCTTTCGGTAATATTTTACTTGACATTTGACAGTATATCCTATAGGGTAACCCTATAGTCAAGAGGAAATGGAGAAAAAGCAAGCAATGCATCGAAATCTTTACATGACAACGGGAGAGTTTGCCAAATTGATGGGCGTGACGAAAGAAACCCTATTCCATTATGATGAAATAGGGCTGTTTTGTCCGGAAGTTGTGACAGAAAACGGGTATCGGCAGTATTCTGTCAATCAAGTCGAAGTGATGGATACGATTCTCATGCTGAGAGAATTGGGAATGCCGCTCAAAGAAATTCGAGAATTTATGCGGCATCGCAGCGCGGAACGCATTTTACAGGTGTTTGCTCAGCGAGAAAAGCAATTGGATCAACAAATCAAAAAATTACAGCAGATGAAAGAATGGGTTGCACAGAAAACACGGAAAATTCAAGCCATTCAAGACTTGAACACAGACGAGATTTCCATCCGGAATTTTCCGGAGCGGTATTATTTGTATGCCTCGGTGTCACCGAATGACGAATGGGAGTATTATCAAAAAGCAGGAGAAATCATTTTTGAGCTGGAACGAGAGGGTACGCAGGTGGATTATGACTTCGCCTATGTCCAGCATGAAGAAAATCTGTCTGCTGGTTTGTATGATTTATATGATATGGCGGGCTTGCTGCTGGAAGAAAAGTTAGATAAACCGCATTGTCTGACGCTTCCGGCGGGAAAGTATTTGACAGCGTATCATGTTGGTCATTGGAATACTATGTCTGAAGCCTATGAGCGATTGCGTGCGTATAGACAAGCTCGCAATCTCCGGACAGATACTATTTATCTGGAGCATTATGTCGTAGATCACCTTGTGGTGGATTCCATAGAGGAATTTGTCACGGAGATTTCTGTGCGGCTTGTGTGACTGTGCATCATTTGAAGCAGACAAGAGAGATATGAGATGTTATACTTCGGAAGAACAGAGGGAGAGCAGTCGAGGCAGGTCAAGAACCTGAATGGCTCCGCGGCTGGTAGAAATAATTTTCTGTTGACGAAGTGCAGATAAACCACGCGTTAGCTGCACGCGGCTAAGTCCCAACAGCTCCGCTAGCTCATCCTGCGTCAAATTAATGCGTGTTCCGGCATCGGCAGGTTGATTGATCGTTAAGAGATATAACAGATTGCAGATTTTCACAAGAGACGAATTGTATTCTTGATGAATAGAGCTGAACAACAAACTGTTGACATACATAGAGTACCAGTTTACGATTTGTTCGCTGAGAGCAGTATTTTGTTCAAACATAGTTTGGAACTGCGGGATGGTAAATTCCAATACGCGCATGTCGGTGAGTGCCTGTGTAACCAAAGCACGTTCGATTTTATACTGGTGCTGGTGGTAACCGGGAAATACGGTGCCAGCTCCGTGGAAGCTGATAATTTTTCTGTGGCCGGATTCATGATCGGCATAGTTCATTTCCACACCGGATACGATGTAGTGAATCGTATCATGCGGCTGACCAATCTTCCAGAGCAATTCACCTTTATGAAACGTGCGTTTTTTATGCGGCTGGGACATAAAATATTCGGCAAACGGTGAAAAATCATGAGAGAAAAAGTAGCGCGGTATCAACATGATATATACCTCTATCATATGGGATACTCTATTGTATCATATTGAAGAAAAGGAGAACAAGATGCAGCACAAAGTAAAAGTAACGGTTATCGACAAGAAGCTATATCCAGAGCTTCAGCAGCAGTATTGCGCGGATCCAAACGCCGGAGCCTGTCCGTGCTATAATATCGGAGACACCTTTATCTTTGAACGGTATGGAACCGCCGATGATTTTTGGCACATGGGGCAGCATACGCTGACAAAGAGTGCATATCCGGCACATACGATTGCGGGCGGGAGCGAACTTCCGCATTGCTCGGAAGCGTGGGATGCTATCGCTCGATACATTTATACCGGCTTGCAGGGCGGTGCAATTATGCGCGGTTGGATGAACGATGAGCGTGTGATGATTACTTGCTGCTCCGATGGCACACGACCGGTCATTTTCAAAATTCAGCGCATGGATTATCAGGTATTATATCTGACAGGCGTGAAGGAAGACGCTGACCGCGAGGCGATTCAGCGAGAGCTGATGCAGATAGCGAATGTGACAGAAGTACAATTTACTGACACATGGACAGAGGTCTTCGCAGAGAGAGAAGTACAGGAAGACAGATTGCGTCAAGCCGTTGCTGCGGCAGGAGCATACGCTATACAGAATATCGAATGAGAAAAAAGCCTGCCGTTTTTTTGACGACAGGCTTTTTATATATACAGAGAGATAACTTATACGATGCTCATGAACCATTCCACGGTCTGCGGATCGTAGTGGGAGAAGAACAGGCTCTTGCCGGTGTCCAGTGCTTCGATGCGTGCCATTTCCTCATCGGTCAGGGCAAAATCAAAGACGTTGAAGTTTTCTTCCATGCGTTCCTTGTGGACGGATTTCGGAATGAGAACGACATCGCTCTGCAGCAGGAAGCGCAGAGCAACCTGAGCGGCGGACTTGCCGTGTGCAGCAGCTACTTCCTTGAGAACCGGATTGTTAAAATAATCGTTCTTGCCTTCAGCGAACGGACCCCAAGACATAATCTGGGTGCCGTTTTTCTTCAGGTATTCCTTGGCAACCTTCTGCTGCTGGAATACATGGGTCTCTACCTGGTTTACTGCCGGCTTGATTTCTGCGAAATGTGCCAGATCCAAGTAGCGATCCGGATAGAAGTTGGAAACACCGATGGCACGAACCTTGCCTGCACGGTATGCTTCTTCCATTGCACGGTAGGTTCCGTAGTAATCGCCGAATGGCTGATGAATCAGCAGCAGATCAATGTAATCGGTCTGGAGCTTGCGCAGAGACTCTTCGATAGAAGCCTTTGACTTTTCGTAACCGGCGTTGGACATCCAAACCTTGGTTGTGATAAACAGATCTTCGCGCGGCAGACCACACTTCTTGATGGCATTGCCGACGCCTTCTTCGTTGCCGTATGCCTGTGCGGTATCAATGCTGCGGTAGCCAACTTCGATTGCTTCCAGCACACAACGCTCGGTGTCCTCCGGTGGGGTCTGATAAACACCATAACCCAGCTGCGGCATCTTTATGCCGTTGTTCAGTGTTACATAATCCATGAAAATATCCTCCTTACAGTAAATCTTTTACTGCCTATAGTTTACATGCTTTTGCCGCTGTTGTACAATAGCAATATCGGAATCTACATTTCATATGATGAATAGTAAAGGAGAAGGAGCAATGCTTGATTTGTTGGAATTACAGCAGTTTGTGGCGTTTGCAGAGTGCGGAACCCTGTCAAAAGCGGCAGAACAGCTGCATATCTCGCAGCCGACATTGACGCGCACCATGCATCATGTGGAAGATGCGTTTGGCGTGCCGCTGTTCAAGCGAGGCAAGAACCGCATTGCCTGCAATGAGACCGGTCTGCAAGCAGTGGCTTATGCGCGAAAGCTGTTAGAGGATGCCGATCATGCAGTGAAAATGGTGCAGGCGTTTGACAGAAGTCTGCACACGATTCATGTCTCGTCCTGTGCACCGGCACCGCTGTGGTCTCTGCTTCCTGCGTTGACCGCTCGGTTTCCGGATAAAACGATTTCATCGAGATTGGAAGACATGTCAATCATTATCGAACAAGTCGTGTCCGGCAGCTGTGAGATAGGTATCCTGCCGTATGCCTTTGCTGACGAACGCTTGCTTGTCGTGCCGTTTTTGCGGGAACAGCTGTCGGTTTGTGTGCCCAAGAGTCATCCGTTGGCGCAGGAAAACACGCTGACTTTTTCGCAGATCAATGGATTTAATTGCTTGGTGCGCGATCAGCTTGGCTTTTGGAGCAATTTGTGTCATGAAAAAATGCCCGCCTCAAAATTTCTCGTGCAGACGGA
>NZ_JBNMHC010000069.1:0-8153 GCF_050872565.1 Butyricicoccus sp.
CCGGTTCATCCCCACGTGTGTGGGGCAAATAGTTTGATAAACAGGATGATGAGATCATCAGTCGGTTCATCCCCACGTGTGTGGGGCAAATGAATACCGTCCCATGCGCTGAACTCTACGCGCGGTTCATCCCCACGTGTGTGGGGCAAATGTACACACAGTTTCGTCATGATACCCATTCTCCGGTTCATCCCCACGTGTGTGGGGCAAATTCCGGAGCGAGTGCGCCGGTTGCCGATGCCGACGGTTCATCCCCACGTGTGTGGGGCAAATGCAAAAATTTCTTCTGTTGTCATTGTTTACACCGGTTCATCCCCACGTGTGTGGGGCAAATATGGACGTAACCAAACGTTGTTTAGTTACATACGGTTCATCCCCACGTGTGTGGGGCAAATGTGGAATCTTCCGATACGGTCAGTCCCAACGCCGGTTCATCCCCACGTGTGTGGGGCAAATGGCAAAGCCTTCCAGTACTCGCGCAACCAAGCCGGTTCATCCCCACGTGTGTGGGGCAAATGGTTCGCAATTGTTCCTGCCATTGCCATTTAAGCGGTTCATCCCCACGTGTGTGGGGCAAATATACAGCTTGCCGCTGTTTGCGGTGCCGATAGCGGTTCATCCCCACGTGTGTGGGGCAAATACTGAAACGAAGTTCAGAAAACCGCATGTTTCTCACGGAGATAGCCATTTCCGCCGTAATAATAGTATAAACGATTTAAGCTAGTCTATCAAGACAAAAGAAGCATACCAAAACCATACGCCTTTCCGGCACCAATTCCGCACCGCAATGCATCTTGAAATTTTACCGCATCGGTAATCTGCAAGATTCCCTGATACCGATACCCATCAAAATACATTCTGCCAGAGGCACTCAAATGCTTTCCAATCTGCCGAACATGCTCTAGTTCATTTACTGCAAGGAATTGAAACCCAAACTGTTCTGCTTTTCTTTGCATCCATTCCAATCGTTCCTGCGTTGTTTTCAATACTCGACGCTGACTGTTTTTCCGTCCTTCAGACGGAACTTTTTTTGTGGGCAATGCCAGCAAATCAAAATGTTTTGTCATACCTTCCTGCATACTATCAGCCCAAGAGGAAATGTTTCTCTGTCCAATCAGAGTCATTGGATGTGGAATTTTTGACGCATCGATTGGCGTATCAGAATAAAGGTAAATCGCATACTGACCGCAGTCCATTCGCACTCGATATAAAATATTCGATGATTTTCTATCTGTTCCAAAAAAGCTTGTCACCAGTTGATGCATTTTCTGACAATCGGCAAGTGCGTCCTGTATTCCTCTGTCGTTCAATACAAATCCGATTTTACTCAGATACATAGGGCACCTCCTTTACTGTTCCGCGCCAAACACGTCGTCTGGCAAAACGGCGGTATCCATCTGCAAGTACGACATCGGAGCGGGACAACGTCGAATCTCCTGTATTGGAAATCTCACTTTCATATCGACAGTTCTGTTTTGTATTCCCTCTCGGATCTCTTCGCTTGGTTTGAATCGGATAGGTTTGCAGAGCTTGCGCAATATCGGTATATTCCTCTGTCACGCCAACGAGCACTGGTCTAGAAGGAACACAGCTCTTTCTTCCCAAATATAAACACCATTTCGGATGTTGAAGCGCGTAAATCATTCTCTCCCGCCAGTCATCTGCACAATCAATGAAAACCAGAAAACTAGCATCCTGCAAATACTGCCGCTGCGAGATAAACGTATCTCCCAGACTGCGCCGCTTTCCAGCTGCGTTCATCAGCGGATTACCTGTTACTGTGTGAAAATCTACCAGCCGCGTGCCCGCTCTGTCCTCTCGCACAGCCAGCGTCATTGCATCAGACATCGCTGCGATTTCCGGATTTCCGCGTTCCAATCCCATCGCACAGGCGAGCAATCCGACAATGCCGGATTTCGTCGGCATATCACCAGTGTCACGAATATCCCATTTCGCGTCTGTTCCCCAAGACTGCAACATTCCTTCCAGACAAAGCACCAGCAGTTTTTTATTTTCTGCCATCTCTGTCACCTCACTTCAACAGCTCTGTTACCTGTTCCAGTAATGCTTGGAAATTTTTGCACTGCTCAGCTTCGCATTTCGGTTTCACATCATATTTGCTGCTGCAGAACCACAAACGCTTGTCCACTGCCAAACCAAAGTCATTGACCAAAGTATCTGTTTCATCCGCCAATCTCTGAATGCTGTTCTTCACCAAATCAGCTTTGATTGTCGGGCGCACCGGCTCTACAAAGGCATTGACCAGATTTACCGGAATCTTATCCTGCTTGACTTCTACCATCATAGCACTCGGCAGAGTATGTCCGGCAAAGCTGTTCTGCTTTCCCGAAGGGTTAGTCATTGCCATCGCACGCAACAACGCAGGAATTGCCTTTTGAATCAGTTTCTCTGCATTGTCTGCATATTTCAAATTCTCCTTTAACGCATCCGTATCAATCGATGCATAAATATAATAACAAGACGAATTGTAATCGGTATCACCGATCATTGCGGAACCGGATTCTTCCATCGTATCACCGCTGAGTAAGTCATCCATCGCTGTAAAGTAGTCGGATTCCAATGCCACCTTATTGGTGGAAACGGCATGTGCCACCTGCATCGATGCTTCCACATCACGGAACGCATTGGATGTCACCATTCGTCCAAACAAGGCAATGTCCAATGTTACCGGACGGACATTTGCATCTTTTACTGCGGCCTGTAAATCCTTTGCCTTGAGTTTCTTGACTGCTTTGATGTCTGCACAATCATCAAGGATTTCCTTTATTTTTACTGCAACCGACTCAATATCCTGCGGAGCAAAAAACATGACCTGAGCTGTCGTGCTCCCATCTTTGTTTTCCTTTCCCTCTTTGTTTCCGAATCCGGACAGCTTCGGTTGAACTTCTTTCAAAACATCTTCCGAAACACCTTTTTCTGCCAGTGCCTCACAAACCAATTGCGGGAACTTGCGGGTACGAATACCCAGATTTTCCTCCCCAATTGCCTGGCAGAATTGTTCCGATTTTCTCCAGTTTCGTTTCAGGCACTGGCTGGAGATTCGTCCGCGAGTATATCCGCCAAACAAGCAGGTCTTCGGCGAACCGGTTTCATCGCGGTTCAGGTTGGTTGCCGGATAGTTCTTTAACATATGTACTTCAATTAACATGATTGTCTCCTTTCATCACGCGGTTGGATTTGTCCGATAAAAGCTATATGCCCATTCTCTCTGAACATATTGGCTGTCATAATTCCAGCCCTGTAAACTTTTCAATAGAGCTACACAATCTACTGCATATCCCTTTGCCTTGACCATTTTTATGATGCGCACCAGCTTGGTGAGCAAATATCCGTCATCATCCCATTTCAAATCCAGCAAGCCGGTGAGACGATGCTCCATGCTTTCCGATATTGTTTCCTCTCTGCGCAAATCCGAAAGAATATGCGGCAGCGGTCTCGCTTCTCGTTGCTCTTCCTCCCAATTCCACATGCAATAGATGCAAGCGACTGCGAACCATTTTTTCTGGGTTTCTCCCGCCTCCGGCGGATAGCACTTATAGAACGCTGCAATGGCTCGTCCATCCGCTTCATGCAGCATTTTTCCGGCGGAACGCTTTAACACAGCACGCTCTCCCGTCGACAATGCATTTACACGCTCTAAAAATGCAGAAATTTCCTTATCCCGTTCTTCACTCATTCGCCTGATTCTCCTTTCGTATCTTTTTCAGCGCTGCAAACAGAATGCCCTGCTGCTTCGTAACATCCATTAACGACTGCCCACGCAGTAACGTTCTCTTCATCGCTCGATCCCATGCAGCCTTTGCTTCTGTTTCAATCACATCTTCTACCCATTTCCTACGGCATTCTTGATAATTGGGATGCTCTGCTGTCAGATCCTCTTTGCACAGTCTCAACAATGCGGTGCCACATGCATTATAAAATTCCGCTTCTGCCTGTGCCACGTTTTGTGGCGGCATTTCCTCGTGCGTCAGTGCTTTTCTCAATGCACTGGCTGTCTGCTCTGCCCATTGAATGTCTTTTTTAATATGCTGCACACAACTCCGATTTTGCAGCATGGTCTCCGGAATATCAAAATCCTGCCGAATTGCAGACAAATAATTCGCATTATTTGTCTGCACACCATAAACAGTCAACGGAATATACTTGCTCTTCAAGAGCTGTTCATCCAATTCCGGATATTGCGCTACAATCAAAGACTTGTTGTCTCCAATTAGATCGTGCAAGTTTCTCCAAATGGCTTTTTCATGATTGGGACGCCATGGAAACCGCCCTTTTTCATTGCTGCGATAGGTCACATGTGGATCGGTCCAGTTATCTACTGCTGTATCGTTCAAACCCTGACAGAAATAAACCTCTCTCACGGTCTCTGTTTCCTCGTCCGGAATCAACAAAATTCTTCGAGCCGGAAACTGCATCCCATACAGCCACGAGACGTTCGTCACCTGCTTTTTCGGTTCAATGACCATCTCATTGCGCCAGAGCACCGGCATACTATCAAAATCTCGCGTTTGCTCGGTGCTTATCATTGAGTACACCAGCGTTTGAAATAGATTCTTTCCTCGAATTAGAACAAAATACGGCGGCGCACCATTTACACCGGATGGATAGCCCTGCGCTCCCGCTGTACAAAACAGCTGTACCGCCAACATCATACGCATTGCTTCATCGTAGGAAAATGCAATTTCTCGATTCTCTCTGTGGTCAAAGTGTGTGTGATTGTTTCCATTTGGGATCGTATAATCCAATGTACTTACAGGCTTTCGTACGGTATCCCACTGCGCACAAAACGGTGCCTGCATAAACGGACGCTCTGCATCAAACAAGTCAAAACTAACGCCTTCTGCTCTGCACTGCGAAATATATGCATCCACAACCTCTGCATCAAATGCACCAGATTCCAGCAGCGTATTAATTGCATCAAAATCTTTTGGTCTGATTGCATCCATTAAGAATGCAATCAAAAATCGATACACAGCGTATTCTACCATTGGTGAGCCATCTGAAATCTCTCGCAATTCATGCGCTTGTAATACTGTATCGCGGATACCCAGCAGTTTTTTCTGTCCTGACGAATCAACGACAGGAATCCATCCCTGTTTGATTACATCAAATTTTGATTTCAATGCTTTCCCTCCTCGTGTATTTTTATAATTCATTTCTAACTTATTATTTTATCTGTCATATATATAATATCCTCTTTTTCTTTTTTTGTCAACCCCTATTCTATGCAAGCTCCCAATACCGTGTCAAAAACAATACGGATTCCATTTTCCTCAAAGGTTTCATCATCCGATGGAAACATCGTGACACCAAACAACAATCCCGTTCCCTTTAGTGCCTGCTTGCTTATCAGAATATCTTCTACTTGCTTTTTTACAAGAGATACGCTTTGTTTCAGGACATCTTTAGCAAGTCTCTGTGAAATCACCTGTTTATCCGCAATTTTCTTATGCACCGTTTCATATAATTCTGAACGAACGAGAGCAATCCGTACCGTTGCTTCTCCCAGTCTTGTCTTTGCCGAAAAATAACTGTCTGTCTCTGCATCATCAAATGCAAATTGATTGATTTTTTGTATCGGGTCAAATCCATCCTTCGGATGGCTCAGACAATATATTTCACTCTGATTTGCTCGAATCTCATCGCCAATCTCTGTTTCCCACCAAGTTTCCAGATATTTTTCTGGCGCTTTTTCTTCATCATAGCCGTCTGCAACCAATTGCGCCATGTCCTCTGGAATCCGAACGCACTCTCTATCCTGCAGCAGATGAATGCTCTGTCGAAGCAAACAGATCGGATAAACATAACCATCCGCGGCAAATGCCGAATCATCTGCCTCTTCTCCATCCTCCGGCACCATAACATAAAAGACAGGATTTTTTATATTAGCAGGACGTTTGGTTTCCTCATGACGAAATTCTCTGCCTGTTCGCTGCAAGAGAAGATCCATTGGTGCAACCGAAGACATAAAAATATCAAAGTCTACATCTAGTGACTGTTCTACGACTTGTGTCGCAACAAGAATTGCTTTTTTCGGGCGATAGCTCTTATCCTTTCCAAATAATTGCAGACATGTTTTTTCAATTTCATCTCTGCGTTCCGCAGGAAATCTCGCGTGAAACAACAGTGTTTCTCCGTCAAAGTCAATCTCTTGGATTGCTTGATAAACTTCCTGTGCTTGTTTGACGGTATTGAGCATAACGCACAAACAGCCACCCTGTTCCGTCAATTGAATTGCTTGCATGGCAATCTGTTGCGGCTGATGTAAAATAGGCAGCAAGTTTATCTGTACGGTCTGCCTGCGCGTAATCTCTGTAATCGGCCTCACCAACAATTTTCCTGACTGTGTAACCGCTGTAACAACTGGATATGTATTGTCCACTGCTTCCGCTGTGTATGGTTTCAACATTTGTTGTTTCTTTTTCTGTGTCAGCGTTGCCGAAAGCAGAACAACTGGAATTTCCAATGCCTTACACCATTCAAGCAGACGTTCCACAATTGTCCCCATATACATATCATATGCATGAAGTTCATCCACTAACAAAACTTTTCCAGACAATCCCAGCAAGCGTAAACAGCCATATTTTATCATCATGGCAGCCATCATAGCCTGATCGATTGTTCCAACAGCATATTGACTCAACAATCCTCTGCGCACAGGTGCCAGCCAATTTCTAGCTGTTTTCGCACATTCTTCATCGTCAATATGCAAATCTCCTTCCGGAATACTGTCGGCGTCCTGCATCCACGCCATTCCATGCAGCAATCTAACATCATCTCGAAGCCATTTTCGCATACGACCAACCATTTGATTGGAGGTTGCAGCTGTCGGCAACGCAAAATAAATGCCGTTTTTTTGATACTGTTTTCCCATCTGTACCGCTGCATAACAGCCTGCTTCCGTCTTTCCTTCTCCCATAGGCGCTTCAAGCAAAACAAGTGCAATGTGTTCCTTTCGTTCTTCTTGGAACAACTTTTCAACTTCCTTTTGCAACGGACGCATCTGTTCTTTTGAAAACTCTGGCCATACTTCTGAAAAAGTATCTCCAAACGTTCGATCAACCTTATCCAATCCACTTTGCTCCACAAAGTCGCATATTCTTTCTTGAACCTTCTCAAAATCAGGAGAACAATCAGTTTCTTTTTCAAAATAATCGCTGGAAGAAATCCAATCTGCCAAAACCGTGAGACCAAGCAAAATAGCTCCGACTGTTCCTCTATCTTCTTCCTGAATTTCTGGAAGAATTACATGAGTATTGCTTTTCATAAAATACTCTCGCATGTTTCGTTCGTATTCTATTTGATAGTCTTCCAGCAATTCTATATCAGGTGATGCCTCTCCATTCTTTCCTTGATGATGTGCTCCTAGAATTGCAGCATAAAATCGTGCTGTTTTCTTATCACATCCTTGCATTTTCCAAATTTCCGTTCTAAGAATCTGCTCTGTTGTCTTCTCGTGTCGATATTTTTCCAGAAATGTATCATCCGGACACAAATGTTCTGCTATCAATACTTCTTTCGTCTGACTATCCTGTGCTTGAAAATAATAGTCTATTTTTCCAATATCATGCAAAGAAACCAAATATCCAACAAATTGCCGTAACTGTATTCGTTCTAATCGCATCAAAGAAGACAAAAGCTGCACAGTTCCATCTGACAGCATTTTGTCAAACAGAATCTGTGCAGCAATTCCTGCAATTTTACCATGTGTTGTAATCGACATTTTGGGGACACTTTTCGCCCAAAAAAGTTCTAGTTTCATACCCTATCTCCCCAATTTTTTAATAGGAAAATGCAGCCCCCACAAATGTGGGGCGTTCTTATTATAATTCATCTCTAACGGTTCATCGCCCCATAAGAGGCGCTCATGTGCTGCATTTTCCTGTTTCTATTATACAAATTCTAACTTCAATTTGCAATACCTGAAAATCTTTTTATTCGATGATTCTAAAAGCACCAAAAAAGCCTGATTTCTCACGAAATCAGGCTTCAAATGGAGCTGCTAGGCAGATTTGAACTGCCGACCTCATCCTTACCAAGGATGCGCTCTACCGACTGAGCTATAGCAGCAAATGAAGATATGTTTCAATCTTCATGCTTATGGCGACCCGGATCGGGCTCGAACCGACGAC
>NZ_JBNMHC010000070.1:0-8063 GCF_050872565.1 Butyricicoccus sp.
GTCTATGACGATGAGATCGGTGATTTGTGCGATACCATCAATCACATGTCAGAGGAAATCAGCCGTGCTGAGCGCATGAAAAATGACTTTATTTCTTCGGTCTCGCATGAACTGCGCACCCCGCTGACGGCGATTGGCGGATGGAGTGATACATTGATTGCGGGCGGTGCAACGGATCCGGAAGAGGTCATTATGGGTCTGGGCATCATCCAGAAGGAGAGCCGCCGTCTGACCCAGATGGTCGAAGAGCTGCTTGATTTTACGCGATTGGAATCCGGACGCATGAAGCTGAATATGGAGCTGTTCGATGTCGGTGCAGAGCTGTATGAAGCGGTCTATATGTATGAAAACATGCTGGAAAAGGAAAATATCCAGCTCGAATATGATATTCCGGATCAGATGTGTCCGGTCAACGGCGACCGTCACCGCATGAAGCAGGTATTCTTGAACATCATCGACAATGCGGCAAAATACGGCAAGAGCGGCGGGCGCATTCAGATTATGCTGTCGCGTGACAGCTATACCGTCATCATAGAGGTGCGCGACTGGGGCGTTGGCATCAAAGAAGAAGAATTGCCGTTTGTCAAGGAGAAGTTCTATAAGGGCAGCTCCAAGCAGCGCGGCAGCGGCATCGGTCTGGCTGTCACGGATGAAATTGTTCGGATGCACGGCGGTACGCTGAATATTGCCAGCACCTATGGCGAAGGCACGACAGTGACTGTCACGCTTCCGCTCGCCAATACCGAGACACGGAGCGCAGAACCGGAAGAGATCCCGCAGGAACCAGAGAAGGAGTAACGATTGAGCAAAGCATCACAACAGGTTGTGCACAAGACAACCATCGGCGGTCAGTCGATTTTAGAGGGCATTATGATGAAAGGTCCGCACAAGATTTGCACCGTTGTGCGCAAGCCGGATGGCGGACTTTCGATGGAAGAAAAGGAATATACCCCGCTCAAAGAAAAACATAAAATTGCCGGTGTGCCGGTCATTCGCGGCTTTGTCCTGATGGTGCAGTCACTCATCGAGGGCTTTCGGGCGATTGATTATTCCTCTAAGATTCTGATAGAGGACGAAGAGGAAGAGCAGCCGTCCAAGCTGGAGCTGTGGTTCAAAGACCACTTTGGCGATGGATTGGTAGAGTCCGTCATTTACTTCCTGTCCATTGTCGTCGGCATCGGTCTGGCGGTCGGTCTGTTTATTTTGCTGCCTGCGTTTGCCACCGGATTTTTGCCGGACAGCATGGCACATTGGAGCAAGAATTTGATGGAAGGCGTCCTGCGCATTGCTATTTTTATCGGATATATGGCAATCATGAGCTTGATTCCGGACATGAAGCGGACGTTTCGCTATCACGGCGCCGAGCACAAGACCATTTACTGCTATGAAAAGCAGTTAGACCTCACGGTGGACAATGTCCGTGTGCAGCCGCGGGAACATCCGCGCTGCGGCACAAGCTTTCTGTTCGTGATTATGATTATCAGTATTTTGGTGTTCTCTGTCGTCACGGCGGAGAGCCGCATCATGCAGCTGGTGCTGCGCATTGTGCTGCTGCCGATTGTCATCGGTCTGAGCTATGAGGTCAATCGCTTTGCGGGCAGACATGACGGCGTCCTGTCCAGCATTTTGCGCTGGCCGGGCATGATGCTCCAGCACATTACCGTGTTAGAGCCGGATGACAGCATGATCGAAGTGGCGATTGAAGCCCTCAAGCGCGTCATTCCGGAGGATAAACAGGAGGACAAATGGTAAGCGTTTGGGACGAATACCTCTCTCTGCGGCAGGCACTGACCGATATTGGCGTGGAAGAAGCAGAGCTGGAGGCGCGAGAACTGACCGCCTTTGCTCTGCAGGAACAGACACGGGAAATCCGCCGCTGGCGGGATATGCCGCTGGACGAACAGACAAGAGTGCAGATGCACACGCTGTTTGAGCGCAGAAAACAGGAGGAACCGCTCGCGTATATTCTGGGCGAGTGGGATTTTTACGGCAATCGGTTTGTTGTGACACCGGATGTGCTCATTCCGCGCGGCGATACCGAATGGCTGTGCGATGCGGCTGTACAGGCGGCAAAGCAGCAGCCAAAGCCGAAAATCTTGGATTTGTGCTGCGGGAGCGGCTGTATTGGTCTGTCGATGGCCCTCGCGGTGCCGCAGGCACAGGTGACGCTCATCGATTGTTCCGAGCAGGCTCTCGCTGTCACGCGGCGCAATGCCGCTCTGCACGGCTTATCTGCGCCGCGCGTGACGATTGCGCAAGGAGATGCCTTGCGTCCGGACAGCATTCATGATATATTTACTATCATCGTCTCCAATCCGCCGTATATTACGGCACAGGAGATGACCGAGCTGGACCGCAGTGTGGATGCCTATGAACCGCATCTTGCGCTGTATGGCGGCACGGACGGACTGGATTTTTATCGCGCGATGGCACAGCATCCGGCGTTTTCGCTGGCATCCGGCGGTCTGCTGTTTGCAGAATGCGGCTGGAAGCAGGGCGAACAGGCGGCACAGCTGTTCCGGCAGGCGGGATGGAACAACGTCCATCTGCGCGAAGATCTCGCGGGAATTCCGCGAATTATCTGCGCGGAAAAAGCAAATACGAGACAATAGGAGGCAAGATTATGGCGAAGAAAAAAGCATTGCCTACCGTTACGGTAGCAACCGATAAAAAGAAAGCACTGGATCAGGCTCTGGCTCAGATTGAAAAGCAGCACGGCAAAAATGCTGTCATGTATCTCGGTCAGGAAGTCGAGCAGGTAGATAAAGACGTCATTTCCACCGGTTCCATCGGTCTGGATATGGCATTGGGCATTGGCGGTCTGCCGCGCGGCAGAATCATTGAGATTTATGGACCGGAATCTTCCGGTAAGACCACTCTCGCCCTGCACGCCATTGCATCGGCACAGGCAGAGGGTGGCATTGCGGCGTTTATCGACGCCGAGCACGCGCTGGATCCGGCGTATGCGGCAGCATTGGGCGTCGATGTAGACAGCCTGCTGGTATCGCAGCCGGACAGCGGCGATCAGGGTTTGGAAATTGCTGAACAGCTCGTGCGCTCCGGTGCGCTGGATATTATCGTCATTGACTCGGTAGCGGCGTTGGTTCCGCGCGCCGAAATCGAGGGCGAGATGGGCGATTCGTTTGTCGGTCTGCACGCACGTTTGATGAGTCAGGCACTGCGCAAGCTGGCTGGTGTCATTGCCAAGTCCAAGTGCGTGGCTATCTTTATCAACCAGCTGCGTGAAAAGGTTGGCGTGATGTACGGCAATCCGGAAGTAACGACCGGCGGCCGTGCGCTCAAGTTCTATTCTTCCGTCCGCATTGATGTGCGCCGCGTTGAATACCTCAAGGAAGGCGACCGCGCCATCGGCAGCCATACAAGAGCGAAGATCGTCAAGAACAAGATGGCACCTCCGTTCCGCGAGGCATATTTTGACATCATGTACGGCGAGGGCATTTCCCGCACCGGCGAGCTGATTGATTTGGGTGTCGATTATGACCTGATTAAAAAGGGCGGTGCTTGGTTTACCATCAACGAAGAGCGTTTCCAGGGCAGAGACAACGCCAAGAAGTATTTGGCAGAGAATCCGGATGTTGCGGATGAGTTGGAAGCGAAGATTCGTGAGGCGATTCAGGAGAGCCGCGAAAAGGCAAAGCAGGAGCGTCAGGCGCATATGGCGCGCCGCACCGGCAGAGCGGCTGCTGAGGAAGACGAGCACGCACCGGCACCGGAAGAAGCACCGCAGAGACGGTCTGCCGCTGTCTCCATTGACGCGGACGATTTCGGCGATGACGATATTTAAGTATGCCGGAGATTTGTGACGAACAACAGTATCGGGATGCAGAGGTCGCGGCGGCTGGGATGCTCAGCCGCCGCCCACTGTCTGCGGCGATGCTGGAACGAAAGCTGCTGGATAAAGAATTTGCTCCGGAGGCAGTGGAATATGCCGTGGAGCGAATGCGCTTGCTGCACGCCATTGATGACGAAGCGTATGCAGAAACCGTCATTCGGTCGTATCGAAACAAGGGATACGGTGCCCTGCGCATTCGACAAGAGCTGTATCAGCGCGGCGTGCCGAGAGATATTGCCGCGGAACAGCTCAAACAAATGGAGCCGAACTGGGACAAGATGCACGCACTGTTGGAAAAAAAGCTGCACGGCGATGTCTCAGACCGAAAAGAGCGCGAAAAGGCGATGGCGGCATTGCAGCGCCGCGGATTTTCTTTTTCTGAAATCAAAATCGCCATGGATAATTACCGCGCTGCATTAGAACAAAATCAGGAGGAAGAAGGATTTTATGTCGATTAAATTGGGTATGATCTCGCTGGGCTGCGCGAAGAATCTCGTAGACGGCGAGCACATGCTGGCACAGCTGGCAGATGCCGGTGTGACCATTGTAGAGGATGTAGCGGATGCCGATGTCGCTGTCGTCAATACCTGTGGCTTTATTGAGTCCGCCAAGCAGGAAGCCATCAACACGATTTTGGAGACCGCAGAGCTGAAAAAGACCGGTTCGCTCCAAGCACTCATCGTGACGGGATGTCTGGTACAGCGTTACCCGAAGGAAATTGTCGAGGAGCTGCCGGAAATTGATGCGGTTCTCGGCACAGGCAGCTATACCAATATTGTCGATGCGGTGCGCGCTGTCATGCAGGCACCGGGTACGGTATATCAGAACTTCGGTCAGATCAATGAGGCAGAGATGGACGGCGGCCGTATTTTGCTGACGCCGGGCTATTCGGCATATCTCAAGATTGCCGAGGGCTGTGACAATCACTGTGCCTACTGCGTCATTCCGTCGCTGCGCGGCAAGTTCCGCTCTCGTCCGATGGAGGAGATTCTGAAGGAAGCACAGGCTCTTGCCGATGCCGGTGTGCGCGAAATTATCATTGTGGCACAGGACATCACGCGCTACGGCATGGATTTGTATCATGAGCACAAGCTGTCTGAGCTGCTGCACGAGCTATGTCAGATGGACTTCACGTGGGTGCGTCTGCATTATCTGTATCCGGATGAAATCACGGATGATATGATTCAGACGATTGCACAGGAGCCAAAGATCGTCAAGTATCTGGATATTCCAATTCAGCACGTCAACAACCGCATTCTGCACGCCATGCACCGCCGCGGCGACGCTCAGTTCCTACGTGAGCTGTTCCAGAAGCTGCGCCGCGAGATTCCGGGTCTTGTCCTGCGAACCAGCTTGATTGTCGGTCTGCCGGGCGAAACCGATGCAGAATTTGAAGAGCTGTGCGAATTCCTGCGTGAGATGCAGATCGAACGCGCGGGTGTGTTCTGCTATTCGCCGGAAGAGGGCAGTGAGGCGGCTGAGATGCCGGATCAGATTGATGAAGAGCTGAAAAACGAGCGCCGCATGATTATTGAAGAATTGCAGTCGGATGTGCTCGATCAGTTTGCTGCACGGATGCAGGGACAGCTGCTCGAGGTTCTATGCGAGGGCTGGGACGGCGAGACCGGTCTGTATTACGGCAGAAGCTATGCCGATTCGCAGGATATTGACGGCCGCGTGCTGTTTGACAGCGCGTTCTCTGTCGAAGAGGGCGAGTTTGTACCGGTGCGCATCACAGGCGCGCAGGGTGCCGATCTCACCGGCAGCACGGAGACCGCAGAATAACGGTTGACACGTTCGGACAGAGACCGTATAATAATTTTTGCGGATACTTTCTGCAAATTGAAATAAGGATGGGACAAGTTATGACACTTGCGAATAAGATTACTTTGGCGCGTATCGCGCTGATTCCGTTCTTCGTCATTTTTGCGACGCTTGGCGGAACGACTTGTGATGTCATCGCACTGGTGTTGTTTTGCGTGTGCAGCTTTACGGATTTTCTCGACGGCTATGTGGCGCGCAAATATCATCAGGTAACGGATTTCGGCAAATTCGTCGATCCGCTCGCGGACAAGCTGCTCATTTGTGCGGCGATGGTTATTTTCATTGACCGCGGTTTGATGTACGGCTGGATGGTATTTATCATTCTCGCTCGTGAATTTATCATTACTTCTCTGCGCACCATTGCTGCGATGAAGGGCACTGCGATGGCAGCCGCTTGGTCGGGCAAGATTAAGACCTGTGTGCAGATTGCAGGCGTAATTCTCATTTTCCTGTGCACCATTATTACCGGTGCGACCAGCCTGCACGATGTCTATCTCATTCAGCTGTGCGGCTGGATTATGATGGCAATTACACTGTATTCCGGCTATGATTACCTGCACCGCAACTGGAATCTGGTTGCGGAGGGTGCAACCAAACCAAAAAATTAAAGGGGAAGGATGCTATTATGAAATTATATAACTCGATGACGCGCAAAAAGGAAGAGTTCGTTCCGCTGGAGCCTGGCAAGGTCAAGATGTATTCCTGCGGTCCGACCGTATACAACTATTTCCACATCGGCAATGCGCGCCCGTTCATCATTTTTGATACGCTGCGCCGCTATTTTGAGTACCGCGGCTACGAGGTCAAGTTTGTCCAGAACTTTACTGATATTGACGATAAAGTAATCAAGAAGGCAAATGAGGAAGGCGTGACCTATGATGTCATTGCTGACCGCTACATCAAGGAGTATTTTGTCGATGCCAAGGGCTTGGGCATTCATCCGGCTACCGTGCATCCGCGCGCAACCGAGACCATGGATGCCATTATTGACATCGTTAAGACCTTGATTGACAACGGCCATGCCTATGTCGCTGAAAATGGTGACGTATACTTCCGCACTAAGAGCTTTGCCGAATACGGTAAGCTGTCGCATCAGCCGCTGGACGAATTGCAGGCAGGCGCCCGCATCAGCGTAGGCGAGCAGAAGGAAGACCCGATGGATTTTGCTATCTGGAAGGCAGCAAAGCCGGGTGAGCCGAGCTGGGAGACTCCGTGGGGCAGCAAGGGACGTCCGGGCTGGCACATTGAGTGCTCTGCGATGGTCAACAAGTATCTGGGCAAGACCATTGATATTCATTCCGGCGGCAAAGACCTGATTTTCCCGCATCATGAGAATGAGATCGCACAGTCTGAGTGCGCTAACGGCTGCACCTTTGCCAATTACTGGCTGCACAACGGCTTCCTGACCATTGACAACGAGAAGATGTCCAAGTCCAAGGGCAATTTCTTCATGGTTCGTGACGCCGCAAAGGTATACGGCTATGAGACCATTCGTATGTTCATGCTGTCCGGTCATTACCGCAGCCCAATCAACTACTCGGAAGAGTCGCTGATTATGGCAAAAAATGCGCTGACCCGTCTGTACACTGCAGCAGAGAACCTGCAGTTCCTGCTTGACCATCAGACCGGCGACACGATGACCGCAGAGGAGCAGGCAAAGGCAGAACAGCTCAAGCAGTACCGTCAGAAGTTCATGGATGCCATGGACGATGACCTCAACACCGCTGATGCATTGGCTGCGATTTTCGAGCTGGTTCGTGAAATCAACACGGAAGTTAAGAATCCGGACTGCACCCATGCGTTTGTACAGGCTTGCTTCGATCTGATGATGGAGCTGTGCGGCGTGCTCGGCATTGTCGATCATCTGGAAAAGAAGAGCATCGACAGTGAGGTAGAAGACCTGATTGCTCAGCGTACCGCGGCTAAGAAGGCAAAGAACTTCGCTGAGGCTGACCGCATCCGCGATTACCTGCTCAATGAAAAGGGCATTGTCATCAAGGATACCCGTCAGGGCACCCAGTGGAGCTATAAAGAAGATTAAGTTGGAAATAAAGCAGCAGCCGCTCTGGAGACAGAACGGCTGTTGTTTTAGTATTGACTTTTTTACAGAATGACCATATAATAAAAGTGTGGAAACCAGACGGTTGCCACTATACAAATAGCTCTTAGTGTTGAGAGTTAAACGCTCTCATAGTGAGCCATCTGTTCCAGCAGACGGCTCACTTTTTTTGTCAAAAAATAACAAAATGATAACAAAACAACAACATTTCTTAAGAAAACATAAAAATATGTAACAATCGCTTGCATTTGTCACCTAACAGTGCTATCATCTAGGCAATGAAAAGATCCAGATCGATCGCGAAGGAGTGACAAGTATGGATAAGAA